>JAPOYM010000004.1 GCA_026706565.1 bacterium | reverse complement strand
GAACGGCGCGCCGTCGTCGAGGCTCACCGCGAAACCGAGCCCGGCCTCGTAGGGGTGCGTGGTGGCGTCGATGTCGTTGCCGTGCAGCGGCAGCGCCGCCTCGAGCCGCAGCGTGTCACGCGCGCCGAGACCGGCCGGAGTGGCGCCACCGGCCACGAGGGCGTCCCACAGCGCGCCGGCACGGTCCGCGCCGACGATGCACTCGCCGCCGTCCTCGCCGGTGTAGCCGGTCCGGGCGAACAGCACAGGCGCACCGTCCCAGTCCAGCTCCGCGCAGCAGCGCGGTTCGAGTGCGGCGACGCTCTCGTCGAGCACTCCGCTGAGGAGTCCGATCGCCTCGGGCCCCTGGACGGCGAACATCACCGTGTCCCCGGTCACATCCTCGGCGTCGCCGGCGACAGAGCGCAGCCGCTCGAAGTCCCCGGTGGCGTTGGCGGCGTTGTGGACGATCAGCCAGCGCTCCCCGGGCAGGCGGTAGACGAACACGTCGTCGTCGATTCCGCCGGCCTCGTTGCAGTACAGCGAGTAGTGCGCCTCGCCCACAGCCAGCGTGGTCACGTCGAAGGTCGTCACCGAGCGCAGCAGTGCCGCCGCGCGCGGCCCCCGCAGCCAGGCGCGCCCCAAGTGCGACACGTCGAAGACGCCCACTCGCTCGCGCACCGCCTCGTGCTCACGGACGGTGCCCTGGTACTGCAGCGGCATCTCCCAGCCGGCGAACGGTGCGAAGCGGGCGCCCGCCGCCTCGTGACGATCACGAAGCGCCAGCCTGCGCAGCCCGGCGTCGTTGCCGGGCTCGGCGTCGCCGCCCATACCTCGAATGTATCCGCCCCGGTGCCACTGCGGGCGCGGCGGCACGGCCCACAACGGCTGGCCCAGCGGCGCGACCGCGTGACCGCGGCGGCGGTGCTTCGCGCTGTCCCGGCGGCTTCGAGCGTTAGCGGACAGGCGGCCACCACCGACTGAGAATTCCAATCCGCGAACTCCCGTCATTCCGGCGGGGGCCGGAATCTAGGCTCCAGCAACACGACTCGCGCCGCTGCGGTCGACTGCAAAACGCCTGCTCAAGGCCTATCTGCTGCGGAGCTCAGTCCCGCTGCACCGCGCCCCCCGCGGACCACACGGCGTCAGTGCGGGTCCGGCGCAGGGCACCACTCCGGGCCGCTCCCGCCGCAGCGGACTCGCCCCCGGCCAAGGCGGCTGCCACGCCGAGGGACCGGCGGCCGGTCTGCTCGCCGTCGGGCCGCGGGTCCGAGCTGGCCGGGGCGCTCCCCGGCGGCGGCGGACAACCGATGATCGCCGTCGGGCTGTCGGCGAGCATGTCCCACGCATCGAGCACGCGGGCGATTCGTTGCGCGGTCCGAACGGTCCCGCCGGCGGTGACCGCGGCACGCTCGGCGTCGGCATCGCCCCCGTTCGCCGTCGCGGTCGACGGGTCGATGCGGGCGGCGGCGGCCGCGGACAGGCGCACCGCCGCGGCGGCCACCCGGGCGGCGAGGGGAACGAGTTCCTCGAGGGGCGTCTGGGGATCGGTGCCGATGGAGGCACCCCGCCCGAGCCAGTCGAGGGCGTCAGGGACGTCGCACTCGACGAGGACCCGGTCCACCTCTCGCCTCACATCCTCGGGCAAGCCGCCCGGCGATCGGGACTTCCGGCGGTCGCGCCGCGGCTTCGTGTCGCCGGCGTCGCCGGTCAGCGCCCTCAGAGAGTTCTCCAGGATGGCCTGCGATTGGGCGCACACGCCCCGCATACGCGCCGCCACGGCGTCGACGTAGCTCTCCGCGTCGCCAGCGTCCAGCGCCGCCCTCTCATCGGACAGCGGGTAGAGGAGCGCGCCGAGCAGGACGAGCGACCGGCGGATGTTGTCCACCGACGCGACAGGATCCCCATTCCTGGTCGCCGACACGCTGCACTCCTCTCCCGGGTCGATCCTGTCAATCAGATATACCGGCGGGAGAGACCCGGCAAGTCGGCCGAATCTCCCACGAGAGCCGTGCCATGCGCCAGAGCCCCTGCTGGACGGAGCCCCCGGCGGGGTCGCCAAGCGTAGTCCAGCCTATGCTCAGCGCCACCGCGGACCTGCCCGTGCCGCTGCGCCCTCGTCTGGCGGCTGTCGTCGGAGCCCGGCGTCGTGAACGATGCGGGCCTCGCCGTCGGCGGGGAGGGGACGGAGGGCCCGAGCCCCGCCGGACGCGGAGTGCGTCGCCGTCGGCGGCGGGTCGGAACAAGGAGGAGTGAGATCACATGAGTGCAACGGGTGCGGACATGTTCCGGCTGGACGGCAGGGTGGCGCTGGTCACCGGAGGATCCGGTGGGATCGGCAAGGCGCTGGGAGTCGGCCTCGGCCTAGCGGGCGCCCGCCTCGCGCTCACCGGTCGCTCGCAGGAGAAGCTGGACGCCAACGCCGCGGACGCCGAAGCGGCGGGCTGCACCGACGTGGAGACGTTCGGCGATTTCGACCTGACCGGTCCCGGCCGGCCAGCGGCGCTGGTAGAGGCGGTGGCCGAGCGGATGGGAGGCGTCGACATCCTCGTCAACGTGGCCGGACTGAACCGCCGCAAGCCCGCCCTGGAGTTCGCGGAGGAGGACTGGGACGCCGTCATGAATCCCAACCTGAAGGCCGTGTTCTTCCTGTCACGGGAGGTGGCCCGCCTGTGGATCGAGGGCGGCCGGGACGCCGAGAGCGACGGCAGGGGCAAGATCATCAACATCGCCAGCCTGGCGGGGGCGATCGGGATCGCCGAGATCGCGCCCTACGGCGCCTCCAAACTGGGTGTGGTGGCACTCACGCGGGCCCTGGGAGTCGAGTGGGCGCGGGAGGCGATCTGTGTGAACGCCATCGCGCCGGGCTACCACGAGACGCCCATGACCATCGCCCAAGGGATCTTCGAGAACCCCAAGATCGGGCCGTGGGTGCGCAGCCGCATCCCGATGGGCCGGCTCGGGACGACCGAGGACTTGGTAGGCCCGGCGATCTACCTGGCCTCGGCGGCGAGCGACTACATGACGGGCCAGACCGTCTTCGTGGACGGCGGCTTCAAGGCCGGCTAGCGAACAGCGCCGCTCATCCAAGGTCCCGGGGCGCGGCCGGATCGAATCGCACCTTCTGGACATCGAGTGCGTCGAGACCTTCCTGGCCGGTGGTCCGAAGCCACGTGTCCTGCCCGTACCACATCGGTTCCAGGATTGCGGTGAACTCAGGCGTCAGTCGCTCCTCCGCATGGAGACGCACCGCCTCCCGCGGCAGATCTCCGAGGGCGCGCAGTGCCAGCAGCCGAGCCTGCCCGGATCCCTCGCAGGCGTCGAGCAGATTGTCGATGCACCTGTGCCGAGCCAGTAGGCAAGCGGCCGTCTCCGCACGCCGCGCGTCCTCCGACGCGAGCCAGTGAGTCAGCGTGTCCCGCACGCTATGGGGCAGTTCCTCGATGGCGGCCAAGGCATGGAGGGCAACCGTTTCGTCACTGTCGAGTCCGAGGGAGACCAGCAGATCGGCTCGGCGCGAACCACCTTGGCCGAGTCCCCAGGCTGCTGCCGCTCGTACCTCGGGAGGAAGACTCAACGAGTCGGCGATCCGAGCCAGTTCATGAGCCGCAGCGCCGTCGCGCAACTCCGTGAGCGCGAACACGGCCTCCATTCGCCGCTCCGTCTCGGCATCATCGTCAATGGCGCCGTCAGCGATCGCGGGTGCCCATGACGCGGCATCGAGCCGGGCGAGGTTGGCTCGGGCTTCGAGTCGGGTTCGCCAGTCCTCCGCTGTGTCCGCCTCGATAGCAACGAGCCGGTCCACGAGGTCGCGGCGTCCGGACATTCCCACCGCCCGGACCGCTGCGTAACGATCCACCGGATCGCTGGAGCACAGGTCCCCGGAGAGATGCCACGTATCACCAGCACAGGCGCGAGATCCCGCCGGCTGCACCACTCCGGCCACGATCGTCCCTCCGGCGTCGAACTTGTCGCCAGGCTCCAAGTAGACGTGCCTTGGCGCTGTCCAGTTCCGCCATTGCCAGTACCGACGCTGCGCACCGAGGTCATCTTGGTAGCAGATGCGGCCTTCGGCATCGACTTCGAGGAACCGGCCAGGGCGTGACGGCACCCAGCACGGCCAGGTCAGCGTCGACTCGGAGCCTTCCGATGCTGCTTTCGGCACCGACCGCCGGGCTTGGTGGATGCTCGCTCTCAGCGCCGCCTTGGAGAAGCAGACGGGCGCGCCTGCGTATGGCGGGAAGCGGCTCAGATCGGTACGGATGAAGGCGAAGAGGTCGCCGTCCCGCATTCCGCCTGCGTCCCACTCGCGGCCCGGCGCGTCGGAGTGCGACAGCACGATCCCCAGCTTGGATTTGGCGCGCGCCTCCACGCGCAAGCCGCAGCGGACGCACAGCAGATCAGGCAGGCGGAGGCGTTTGACCTTCGTCTGCCACACCTTGTTGGCCATGGCATAGCGCTCAAGTTCGACCATCCGATGGCCGTGCTCGTCACTCAGACCAAAGGCCACGGCGGCTGCACCTACGGCGCCCATCGAGACGAATCGGGCGAAGTCGGCATCCTCCTTGAACCCCATCCGGAGAGCGTAGGGTTGACATTCGATGACGGCTACGGACCACGCGGCTTCGGTCGGGATCGCTTCCCGTCCGCCGAATGCGCCACTGTCGACATCCGACGGCGCCGGAAACGGGAGACCCGCCTTGACGAGCACGATCTCCGTCCGCCGCAGCGATCCCGTCTACATGGCACACGCGTATCTGACAAAGGTGCCGGTGGCCGCGATCACGCCGTTCATCGAGGCGTTTACGAAGCCAGGCGACATCGTGCTCGATCCGTTCGCTGGTTCCGGGATGACCGGGGTGGCCGCCGCCATCACCGGGAGACGCGCTCGGCTCTTCGACGTGTCGGTGCTGGGTCGTCACATCGGTGCCAACTACGTCAACCTGGTCGCCCCTGACCTTATGCGCCAATCTGGCGAGGCGGTGCTGAGGGACGCCTCCCGGCGCGTCGGCAACGTGTACGGAGTGCGCTGCGAGGTATGCAGTACTACCGCGCAACTCGTCAAGACCGTTTGGTCGGCAGTGCTGGAGTGCCGAACCTGCAGCGAGGGCGTGAACTACTACCGGGCGTTGGAGCATGCGGGGTGGTCGAAGCAACGAATGACGTGCTCGAGCTGCGGCGCACGCTTCGGCGCCCGCTCCCGGCGGCTAGCCGAAGAGCCCGTCCTCGACTCGATCCGCTGTGTCTGCTCGCGGACTCAACTCGAGCAGGAGCACACGGCACCGCTGGAATCGCCGGATCCCTCTGGACTGAGTTGGCCGGACGTACCAATAGCTCAGAACCGCCAGATGTACATCGCGTCCGCCCTAGGGCGGAATGGCCTGACGTCGACCGGGGCCTTCTACTCCCGCCGGAACCTGTGCGTGCTCGGCGCGCTCCGGGACGCCATCGAAGCTGTCAGCGAACCCGAGGTGCGGGCGAAGTTGCTCTTCGCGTTCACCGCCATCCTGACACGTGCGAGCAAGCGCTACCAGTGGTCACGGCAGCGCCCCTTGAACGCCGCCAATGCCAACTACTACGTCGCGCCCGTGTTCTACGAGTGGAACGTGTTCGACCTGTTCGACCGGAAGGTGACGGCCGCGATCCGCTCTGACGAATGGATCAGAGAGCACCAGAACGGTGGTGCCCCGTCAGGTGTCCGAAGCCCGGACGTGGCGTACAGCCTTGCCAGCGCCGACCAGCTCCCGCTGGAAGACAACTCGGTGGATTACGTCTTCACCGACCCGCCATTCGGTGCCAACATCTTCTATTCCGACATGAACCTGTTCCAAGAGGCTTGGCTCTCGGACACGACGGATCCCGATGCCGAGGCGGTCGTCGACCGCGTGGATACCGGTGCCTGCCGCACAGCCGAGCGCTACGAACGGATCCTCGTCGGCGCGCTGGGGGAGTGCCGCCGTGTTGTGAAGCCTGGCGGGCGTATCACGCTGCTGTTCGGGAACAGCTCCGGTGCCATGTGGCAGCTGCTGCAACGAGCGCTGACCCGTGCCGGCCTGGAGCCGGAGCCGGAGCTGATTGCCGTACTCGACAAGGGCCAGCGCTCCGTCAAGGGTCTCGCGTCCGGCTTCGAGAACGTGTCGACGCTGGATCTGATGCTCACCCTGAGGCCGGCTTCGAACGGGCACGGCTCGCTCTCGGCACCTCCGCCCGACGTTGTGGACGACTTCGTCCTTGACCTGCTCGCGAGAGATCCCGAACCAACGCCCAGCCGGCTCTACTTGGCGCTGCTGCGACATGGCCTCACTCAGGGTTGGGATCTCGGCCATCTCGATCTGCAGCGTGTCACGGCACTCCTCAGCTCCGCCGACCTAGCGGTCGATCACAGAAGCGCACGCGTACTCTCCTCCAACCGCTGACAGCGACTGCTCAGCCTCAATGACAGACGTGCGCATACGAGCCATTATCCGGCTCCTGATGACCCTGTTGGCGTCGGTCGCCGTGCTGGGCCGCGTGCAGTGAAGCCGACACCGACGCGGGACTGGCTCAGGACGCCCTGGCGAGGGCCGACGCCGCGGCAGGTGCCGCCGAGGCGACGGCCAACGAATCGCGCGCGCCAGCCGACGCCGCGCTGGCTGCTGCCGAGGCGGCCCTTCTGCCGCCGAGGACCTCGCCGTAACCCCGAGATCGGGCCGTGGGTGCGCAGCCGCATCCCGATGGGCCGGCTCGGGACGACCGAGGACTTGGTAGGCCCGGCGATCTACCTGGCCTCGGCGGCGAGCGACTACATGACGGGCCAGACCGTCTTCGTGGACGGCGGCTTCAAGGCCGGCTAGCTGCGACGACCGCGGCGGCAGGCATATCACAGGCGGACAACCTCAGCTCGGGTCGCCTCAGGTCTGCGCGCCAGCGAGCTGTGCGGACAGCGGAACCCGTCTAGGAGCCCGTCGGGTCAATCGGCGAGGAACCGGTCTCACTACTTGCACACCGTCTCGGGGTCCAGCTGAAACCGCTCCGCGGGCACCGCCGACCAGCTCTGCACCATCAGCACATCGACCATCGCTCGCCGCATCGCCCAAGGCTCACCCCCTACGGCGAACTCTCAACCGCGTCCACCCAGGGCCAATCTCCCCGGTTGTCGAATCGGCCCCGGCACATGGCCGCCGTCGGATCCGTCGCCGTGTCACACCACACTGGTACGTTCTAACATAGCATCACCCATACAGAAGACAGGAAGGCCCATGTCTCCCCTCACGACCACGCGTCCGAACCCTGTCTCCCTTAATCGGCACCTCTTCATCGTTGACAACTACCATCTGCTCAAATCTATGGACTCTGAAAGCATCGACCTAATCTGCACGGATCCACCGTTCGCAAAAAACGACACTTTCATCGGTAGTTTACGGCCACCTCTGACCGAGGAGGAAATACAGAAGGAGTTGGAAACTCTCAAACGCTGGGGTATCGGCAGCGCTGCCGACGCGGAGCGCTTGGATGTCGTCTGGCCCACGGGAGAAACTACGGCAAAGTTTACAGACATCTGGTCATGGGAATCGGACGTTCATGAACAATGGATGGATGACATACGAGACAATCGTCCAACAGTTTTCAAAATTATTGAGACGAGTCGAAAGACTCATTCGGAAGGAACAGCGGCATATCTCGCATACATGGCAGTCCGATTGATTGAGTGCCATCGAGTCCTTAAGTCCAGCGGGTCATTGTACCTACATTGTGATCACACAGCCAACAGTTACCTCCGAATGCTCCTCGACGGCATCTTTGGTGAGCAGAACTTTCGTAATGAGATCATCTGGCGCATCGGCTGGGTTAGTGGCTACAAGACCCAGAAGCGCGGCTGGATACGAAACCATGATACCATACTCTACTACATTAAGTCAGCTGCGGCGGCGAAACAGTTCAACAAGGAGTATCTGCCCTACCCAACCGATTATGTTAGGCGGGATGGAAAGCGTCCTACCGGTAAAGGATTTCCCATCGAAGATACCTGGAACTGCCATAAGGGCGACGTCCTTGACTCAATCATGATAAAGAGTTTCTCCAGTGAGAAGACTGGATATCCGACTCAGAAGCCCGTTGCTCTAGCCGAGCGGATTGTAAATGCATCCAGCAACCCAGGTGATGTTGTATTCGATCCATTTGCCGGATGTGCATATATTCCAGTCGCGGCAGAACGTCTGGGCCGTCAGTGGATCGCATGTGACATCTCTCCGCGAGCGTTGACTGTGCTGCGTCGGCAGTTCAAGAAATTCGAGTACGCAGTCGATGGCGAGACACCCGAAGGTGTCCTAGCCTCGGACAATGTGTCCTTAGCACGAACCCAAGTCACCGTCCGCGGTCCAGCTGAGTTGCCGATCCGGACCACGATGGAGGATGACATAGAGTCGATCAAGCCGTTGCCACAACGGAGATACAAGACACGGGCTAGTATCTTCACGCGTGGAGAGATGTTGGAGTTCCTGCTCAATCTATCAGGATGGCGCGCTTGGTGCTGCGGGTTTGCCAATTGGAGAGAAAATAGGGATAGTACTCTATCGATTGAGCGCACAATCCGCAACTTCGAACTGGATCATATTGACCCGAAATCAAAGCAAGGACGACATGAGATAGACAACCGTGCTCCGCTCTGTCCGTATCACAACAGTCTGAAGAGCGATCGGCGCATCCTTCTTGACGACCTCCGGATTGAAATTGAAGAGAGAGGTGAGCTTGTGGTTCCTTCGATAGACGACCTAGTAAACCTCGCATGGGCGCGAGACCAAGCCATTGAGCATCTCATCGGCGGACGAGCCAAGCTACGAGCGCGGACGCTCTCTGGTCTCGCATGACGGATGCATTCCTCCCGGAAGATCCCGGTCGGGTGCAGCCGTCGCGGACATTGGGGGCTCCTCGGATTGGAGCGGATAGTGGTTCGGCAGACGGGACGGGAGGCGGGTCCGCGAGTGGTTCGGCAGGGCGGACCGTGGCACCGGCTTCGCTCCTCGCGCCCGGCCGCGCTGGCCTGCCGGCAGCTGTACCACTATTCTACTGATGATTCTGCCAGCTATCTATCGATAATTCTACCGTCTCGCCAGTGATGATTCTACCAGCTGGCCGGCACCGTAGCTGTCGGTGCGCTCGGCGGCGGCGAAGCGCACGGGACCCCACTAACCCGACCAGGCGGCCTGAACGGCCGGATCGTCTCGCCCGGACCAGCCTCCGGCGCGCCGGGTGCATGGCGTTTGCGGGGGTGTGCGCCCGCATGCGCGGCTCAGGTGAGGTAGCGCTGCCTCCATTCGCCTGAGCGGAGGCGGCGGACCCGCTCCTCGGTGGCGGGGTGGGTGGAGAACATGCCAGCGAACTCGACGCGCTGGCCGGCGAGGGGGTTGACGATGTAGTGCGAGGCCTGCTCGCGGGCCACCGGCGTGGGGATGCGGCGCCCGACGCGGTCAAGCTTCTCCAGCGCCCGCGCCAAGGGCTCACCGTCGCCGAGCAGCTGCGCGGCGGTGCGGTCTGCCTTGAACTCACGGGTGCGGCTGATGGCCGACTGCACCAAGGCCGCCGCGATCGGCGCCAGGATCATGGTGGCCAGCAGCACTAACGGGTGGCCTCCACCCCGGTCCCTGTCGCTGCCGCCGGTGAACAGGGCGGCGAAGAAGGCGAAGCGGGCCACCAGCGTGATCGCCATGGCGACAGCAGCGGCGACCGAGCCGATGAGGATGTCCCGGTTGCGGATGTGCATCAGCTCGTGCGCCAGCACGCCCTTGATCTCGGTCCAGCTCAGGTGCTCGATGAGCCCGGCGGTGATCGCCACCGCGGCGTTCTCGGGGTTGCGCCCGGTGGCGAAGGCGTTGGGCTGCGGGTTCGGCGTCACGTACAGGCGAGGCTTGGGCAGCTTGGCCCGCGCCGCCAGATCCTCGACGACTTTGTGGTACTCGGGGAACTCGTGGCGTTCGACGAGCTGGGCGCGGGCCGAGGCGATGGCCAGCTTGTCGGAGAACCAGTAGG
>JAPOYM010000071.1 GCA_026706565.1 bacterium | reverse complement strand
TGCCGGGGTTCCTGCCGGGCGTCGATCAGGAGTACGGCGGCATCATCCGCCACGGGGCGAAGCTGCTGTACGCCTACTGCGAGGCGACCGTGCCGCGCATCTCGGTGGTCGTGCGCAAGGCCTACGGGGGCGCCTACGTCGTCATGGACTCCAAGTCGGTGGGCTCGGACCTGTGCTTCGCCTGGCCGTCGGCCGAGTTGGCGGTCATGGGCCCGCAGGGCGCCGTGGAGATCCTTCACCGGCGCGAGCTGGCCGACAGCGACGACCCCGAGACCCGACGCGACGAACTGGTGGAGGACTACATCGAGCGCTACGCCAACCCGTACGTCGCCGCCGAGCGGGGCTACATAGACGACGTCATCGATCCGGCCGACACCAGGCGCAAGGTGATCGCCGGGTTCGACGCGCTGCGCACCAAGCGTGCCGAGCGTCCCCGCCGCAAGCACGGCGTCATCCCGCTGTGAGCGGTCCGGGCGACGCTTCCGGGATCGTCGCGGTGACGCCGCCGCCGACCGACGACGGCGAGGTCGCGGCCATCGCGGCCGCCGTCGGGCTGCTGCTGCGGAGGCCCGAGCCCCCCCGGGCGGCGCCGCAGCGGTCCGGGTGGCGGTTCGCAGGCCGCTGGTGGCGCTGAACGACTGCCGGGTGATGCCCTGCCGTGTCCTGCCCGATGTCGTTCCGGCGAAGGGCCTGCCCCGGAGCCGATCCGGGGCGGGAATCCAGGGTCCGGCGGTCTCGGGGCCTTTGCCGCCGAGTGGTTTCTGAGCGGGCTTCGGGAGGACCGTCGCCATGTCCGCGGATGTTGCGCCAGGGCGACGCGACTGGGCCGTGTCGGATCCCGGGTCGGATATGCGGTGGGCCGGCGGCGGAACGGCCCTCCGGCGGCTGCTCCGCCCCGACGCAGCGGCCATGCAACGCAGCGCCGGCGGCCGGGTGCTGGACATCCGCGGCCCCTTGGCCGGCGGATTCGACTACGAGTCGGTACAGGAGCTGGTCGTGGCGCCTCCGGCCTCGCTGGATGACCGGGCCGGCAACCCGTTCGACACCGTCTGCTCGTTCGGGGCCCTCGCGGCGGCGCCGCGCCTGGACTCGCTCGTCGCGGCGCTCCGGCCGCTCGTGGCATCCGACGGCCGTGTGCTGTTCGTGGAACTCGACGGCGACGGCCGCCGCTGGTGCCGCCGGCTGGATCGCCCGGCACGGCGCCTGTGGGGCATGTCGATGTCCCGCGACATAACCGGAGCGCTGTGGGCCGGCGGGTTCGAGGTGACCTCGGTGGACCGCCGCCCGCTGCGGCACGGTCCCCCCGGCCTGCTGCGGGTAGTCGTCGGCGTCGCCCGGCCCGACCCGCACCGGCTCGGCGAGACGGCTGATCTCCGCGCGCGGGGGACGGCGCCGTGAGCCGGGGAACTCTGGCGTTCGTCGGGGGCGGCGAGTTCTCGCCGGGCTGCGACTTCGACGCCGCCCTGCTGGGGGAGTGCGGAGCTGCCGAGGTCGTGGTGCTGCCGACGGCCACGGCGTATGAGAATCCCGCGAAGCTGCGGGGGCGGGCCGAGGGATGGTTCGAGGCGCTAGGCGCCGGCTGCCGCTGGCTCGACGTCTACCGGCGGGCCGACGCGGCCGACGCCGGAGCCGCCGCGGCGGTGCGGGAGGCGCGCATGGTCTACCTCACCGGGGGGTCGCCCCTGCACGCCCGCTCGACCTTGCTGCGGACCGCCGTCTGGGAGGCTCTCGCGGCGGCGTCCGCCGCCGGCGCCACGGTCGTCGGCGCCGGGGCGGGCGGCAACGTGCTGTGCGACTTCATGGTCGACGTGCGGGGCGGCGCCTTCACGCTCGGCCTCGGGCTGACCGACGAACTTGCGATGATCTCCCGCGCCGACACCCTGTCCGCCGAGCGCATCTCCCGCACTGTCCGGCTGGCGCCGCCGGGGCTGCTCGTGGCTGCGGTGGACGAGCGCAGCGCGCTGATCCGCCGCTGCGACCGCTGGGAGGTCTCCGGCGATGTCGTCCTGTACCGGGACGGGGCGCGGATCGGGCCCGAAGGCCTGCCTGAATGATCCGTCCCCCGGCTGATCCGCCCCCCGGCTGATCCGCCCCCGGCTTGCGCCGCCGAGGCGGCCCGCTCAGCCCACTTCGATCGTGACGCTGTTGACGACCACAGGCGGGTCCGGTGCGCCGCCCAGGGGGTTCGCCGGATCGTCCACATGGCTGTCGAGCATTCCGGTGAGCAGGTCCAGCCCTTCGACCACCTCGCCGAAGACCACGTAGATGCCCTGGCCGTCGAGCAGGCCGGCCGCCTCGGTGACAGTGAAGAAGTACTGAGCGCCGGCGCTGTTGGGTGCGCCGGTGCGCGCCATGACGAACTGCCCCGGCCGGTAAGTGAAGCCGGTGCCCTCGTCCCACAGGGTGTAGCCGGGGCCCGGGTCGGCGGCGTCGTTGGTGTGCGGCGAGCCGCCCTGCAGGATGCCGATGCTCTGGTCGCTGCGGTGTACCAGCGTCCCGTCGTAGTAGCCGAAGCGCGCCAGGTTCACGAAGCTGTTCACCGTGCCGGGCGTGTTGGTCACGTCCAAGGCCACCCGCACCGTGCCTCGGCTGGTGTCGAACACCGCGGTGTGCGGCGCCGAGGTGTCGATGCACAGAGCCGGCGCCCCGGCGAAGTCCAGCACCGGCTCGTCGGCGCCGCCCGCGGGAGCGCACTCCCCCTCGCCGTACTCCTCAGAGCCGTAGGGCGTGTAGTCGGCGCCCGCCACGCCTTCGGGGAACCCGCCGCCGCCGGCCTCGCCGGCACCCGCGGCGGCATCCTCGCCAGCCTCGTCGGAGTTCCGGGTCACGTCGTCGCGCCCGTCGGCCTCGGGCGCCGCGTCGGGCTCGGTGGCAGGCACCGTCGTAGCACCGATCGGCTCGTCGCCGATCATGTCGTCGGCGGTCACCTCGCCGGCTGTCGGGCCGTCGTCGCCGGTCGCCTCGCCGGCTGTCGGGCCGTCGGCGGCTGTCGGGCTGTCGCCGGTCACCTCGTCGATCGCCTCGGCCGCAGCGTCGCCGACGATGGGGCCCACGGTGTCCTCGGTGGCCGCGACCTCGTCCGGGTCCAACTCCGCCTCGTCGTCGCGCCCGCTCAACGTGAGGCCCAGGAACACCCCGGCGACAGCCAGCGCCACGAGGCCGACGCGCAGGATCGTGCGACGCCTCCGGGTTCGGGCCTGCTCCGCCTTCTGCGCCGCCAGGCGGGCCTGCCGTCCGGCCTTCTGGCGCGCTCGCTTCTCGGTGCCCATCACTAGAAGCTACCGCCCCCGGGGGCGCAACCTGACGCTCGGCGGCGTTAGGTTGGCGGCGATGAGCCTCCAGCGGGCGGCGCTGTGCGTCCAGAAGTTCGGCGGAACCTCAGTAGCCACCCCCGAGCGCATGCGGGAGGTGGCCGAGCAGGTGCGCGTCCGTCGTCTGCAGGGCGACGACGTCGTCTTGGTGGTCAGCGCCATGGGCAGCGAGACCGACGAGCTGTTGCGGCTCGCGGCTGCGGTGGCCGACCGCCGGCCCGGCCGCGAGATGGACATGCTCATCACCGCCGGCGAGCGCAAGGCCACTGCGCTGATGTGCATGGCGCTGGCCGACCGCGGCGTTCCGGCCGATTCGCTGACCGGCAGCCAGGCGGGCTTCATCACCGACGCCACCCATCAGAACGCACGAATCACCGAGATCAGACCGGAGCGGGTGCGGACGGCTCTGTCCGAGGGGCGAGTGCCGGTGGTGGCCGGCTCGCAGGGTGTCTCGGCCCAGGGCGACGTCACGTTCTTGGGCCGCGGCGGTTCCGACACCACGGCCGTGGCGCTGGCGCATGTGCTCGGCGCGGCGGCCTGCGAGCTCTACACCGACGTGTCGGGCGTGTTCACCGCCGACCCCCGGGTGGTGCCGACAGCCCGCAGGATCGGGCGCTTGTCCTACGACGAGATGCTGGAGATGACCGCCACGGGCTGCCCCAAGCCGGCGATGCGCTCGGTGGAGGTGGCCCGCGCCCGGCGCGTGCGGCTGCATGTGCGCTCAGCGTTCACCTGGGAGCCGGGCACCTGGATCGACGAGGAGGATCCCACTATGGAGCAGGCCATCGTCTCGGCCGTCACCCACGACATCTCGGAGGCGAAGATCACCGTGCCCGGTGTGCCCGACCGCCCGGGTATCGCCGGCGCGCTGTTCCGCCGCCTCGCCGAGCTCGACGTGAACGTCGACATGATCGTGCAGAACGTCTCGGCGGACGGCGTCACCGACATCTCCTTCACGGTGCCCCGCGGCCAACTCGGCGACAGCACCTCGGTGGCCCAGTCGCTGGCGGGCGAGATCGGGGCGGGGGCGGTCACCTCGGACGTCGCCGTCGCCCGCGTCAGCCTCGTCGGGGCGGGGATGAAGACGAATCCCGGAGTGGCCGCCACGATGTTCGAGACCCTCGGCGCCGCGGGGATCAACATCGAGATGATCTCCACCTCCGCCATCCGGATCTCCTGCGTCGTCGGGGAGGCCGACGTGATGCGGGCGGTGTCTGTCCTCCACGACGCCTTCGGCCTTGACCACGCCCCGCCGAGCCCCCAGCGCCCGGGCTGACGCCCCGCCGAGCCCCCAGCGCCCGGGCTGACGCCCGGTCATCGGTCGCCCTCCCTCGAAGGTGGCGTGGTATCCGGTCGTGCGCCGGGCTGCGCCGCGGTACGATCGCCCGATGAGCGGACCGGCAGAAGCGGTGAGCAGGCGCAAGACTCTTTACTTGGCGAACCCTTATGGGTTCTCGCCGCCGCAGCGGGCCGGGCCCCTCCAAGAGTTGGTCGGGGCCCTGGAAGCCGTCGGCGCCGAGCCGTGGGAGCCGTTCGCCCTCGGCGATCAGGAGGGCTGGGCGCGTGAGCCCGGCTGGGCCTACAAGATCGGACGGAAGGACACCCAGCTGGTGCGCGACTCCGACGGCATCTTCGCGGTGGTGAACGGCTGCCCGCCCGACGAGGGCGTCATGGTGGAGTTGGGCATGGCCATCGCTTGGGGCAAGCCCACGTTCCTGTTCCGCGACGATTTCCGCCGCTGCGCCGACAGCGACACGTACCCCCTCAACCTCATGCTGTTCACAGGCCTCCCGGAGCACGGCTGGGAGGACTACTGGTACACCTCGACCGACGAGATCGCCGACTCAACCAAGGCCCTCGCCCGCTGGCTGGCCGGAGAGCCGCTGTAACGGCACTCCCGAACCCCCGCCGTCGGCGCGTCGAGGAGCGGGCCGGTGGTTTCTGCGCCGCGATCGCCACGGTCGCCGGGGTTGACAACAGCGATGCCGTCGGCGCGTCGAGGAGCGGGCCGGTGGTTTCTGCGCCGCGATCGCCACGGTCGCCGGGGTTGACAACAGCGATGCCGTCGGCGCGTCGAGGAGCGGGCCGGTGGTTTCTGCGCCGCGATCGCCACGGTCGCCGGGGTTGACAACAGCGATGCCGTCGGCGCGTCGAGGAGCGGGCCGGTGGTTTCTGCGCCGCGATCGCCACGGTCGCCGGGGTTGACAACAGCGATTCTGTAGTCCTGAGGATGATGACATTGCAGCATTAGTTCGGTTGAAACTGTAGCATTCGCTGAGTGGTGACGTATCTTCCCCGGATCGTCGACTCCGAACTCGATGAACTGGCCGAGGCGCCGGCGCTTGCCATCGAGGGGCCTCGAGGGGTCGGCAAGACAGAGACCGCGCTGCGCAGGGCACGCACGGTCCACCGTCTCGACGATCCCGATCAGCGGGCGGTGCTGCGAGCAGCGCCTCGCCGGGCCACCGCGGGCGAGCCACCGGTACTGATCGACGAATGGCAGCGTCTGCCCGACACATGGGACTTGGTCCGCCGAGCCGTCGACGCCCACCCAACGACGTCGCGATTCCTGCTGACCGGGTCGGCGGCGCCTGCCGACGCTCCCACGCACACCGGGGCGGGCCGGATCATCACTGTGCGGATGCGCCCTATGGCCCTGGCCGAGCGGGGCCTCGAGGAGCCGACGGTGAGTCTCGGAGATCTCCTCAGCGGCGCCCGGCCGCGCCTCGCGGGCGCCACGCGACTCGGCCTAGAGAGCTACGCCGAGGAGATTTGCCGTTCCGGGTTCCCGGGGCTTCGCCTCCAGCCGGACAAGGTGAGACTCGGACTTCTCGACGGTTACGTTGATCGCCTCGTGGAGCACGAGATCCACGGTCTCGGGCGGACGTTCCGAGATCGCGGCGGTCTGCGGAGATGGTTGACCGCGTACGCCGCAGCCACATCCACGACCGCCTCGTATGAGAAAATCCGGGACGCGGCGTCGGCGGGTGAGGCCGACAAGCCTGCCCGCACGACGACCGTCCCCTATAGGGCCGCGCTCGAGGGTCTCTGGATGATCGAGGAGGTGCCTGCCTGGACGCCGACACGGAGCCGGCTGAGATCGCTAGCGTCCTCGCCGGTTCATCAGTTGGCCGATCCAGCTATCGCGGCCCGACTGCTCGGTGTCAGCGTCGACGGACTTCTGGCTGGCCGCAGAACTCACGTAGGGAACGGGCTGTTGCTCGGCGCCCTTTTCGAGTCGCTCATAACGCTGTCGGTGCGCGTCTACGCCCAGGCCTGCGGTGCCCGCGTCTCTCATCTGCGAACCCATGGAGGTCGTCGCGAGGTCGACCTGATCGTCGAACGCGCCGACGGGGCGATCGTCGCGCTGGAGGTGAAACTGGCTTCTGCGATCAGGAGCGACGACGTTGAGCACCTCCGCTGGCTCGCCGGAGAGATCGGGCCGCAGTTGCTCGGCGCCGCGGTCATCTCCACCGGCTCGGAGGCTTACAGACGAAGCGACGGCATCGCCGTGATTCCTGCGGCCCTGCTCGGCCCTTGACCCGCGCTGCCTCTCGCTCCCGGCCTCGATCCGAGGAGGCTCGGCGTTGCGGCCCCGCGGGCGGACCCGCACGTCCGCCGGCTGGCCCGGGCGGGTCGGCTGTCACATGCCCCAGACGGTCACGGGCGGGCCGTCGGCCGTGACGGTGCGCCGATAGATCTTCTCGTCCCAGGTTCGGTCCTCGGACCGGTCGAAGATCACGAGGTGGCCCTCGGTGGCGCCGCAACGGTCCATGTAGGCCCGTGTCTGCGCCAAACCTTCCCGTGTGGTCCGCTCAAGGCCCCCGTACAGCAGCTTGCACTCCACGACGGTGCGGCTGAGCGACCGGCGACCGGCGGCGGCCTCCCCCGCCTCGCCCGCCGGCCAGAGCACCAGCAGGTCGGTGCGCATCCGTCCCAGTCCGTACTCCCGCTCGATGCGCCCGCCCGCGTTGACCACACGCTGAAGGAACGCCTGCAACAGCAATTGCGGACCGGCCTCCCGGTACTCGAAGCGCTGCACCCAGTGCTCGGAATGCTCCCGGAAGAAGTCTTGGAACGCCTCCAGCAGCCGGTCCACCCGAAGGTCGCCGTCCTGGAGGTACCACGCCCCCTCGAACGGGAGCATCACCTGGGTGGTCCAGGTGAGCTCTCGGGGGATCACCTCGGCGTAGATCGGGTTGGCGATGCGCACCCCGCCGTCTGTGCGCACCAATCCCAGATCCGCCACGTACTGCAGGTCGTCGACGGGAATCCGCTCGGATTCGGTCTCGAGGCGACCGCTCAGCAACGGCTCCACGACCCGCCGGACCCGCGGCTCGGCGAGCTTGTCGGCGAGTTGGTCCAGATGGGTCTCGCGGCCGGCTATCAGCCGCTCGCGCGCCTCGCTGATCGCCTCGGCGCCGATCGGCCGGTCGTGGTCCGAGATCGCCTCGGCGGCCCGGTAGGCCAGCGCGTTCACGAGCCAGGGCTGGCCGGCGGTCAGCCTCCACACTTCGGCGCGGGCGCCTGAGGTCCATCGCTGGCCCGTCTCGTCGGTGTGCTGGGCGAGCAGACTCTCGGTTTGCGCGGCGGAGAAGTCGCCGAGGCGCAGAGACTCCGCCTTGATGTTGAAGGCGCTGCCGCCGGTGATCATCTCCCGCTCGGAACTCGCTCTGATGCGGTAGTCGCGCACGTCCCGCACGCCGCACAGGATCACGCTCTGTGGGAAATGCCGCGGGCGGTTGGCGTAGCCGGAGCGCAACTGCCGCAGCACGGAGATCAGGGTGTCACCCACGAGAGCGTCGATCTCGTCGATCAGCAGCACCGACGGTCGAGGATCCGACGACGTCCAGCGCGCCAGCACTGCTTGCAGGGCATCGTGCGGCCCGGAGCGGTCCAGCGCCTCCGTCCACGTCTCCTGGACCGCCGAATCGCCCAGACCGACTTCCGCCTCGCGGGCAAGCTGACTCAGAATCGCCCGCATCGCCGACGCTGCGTCCTCCCGGGCGGCCTGGCCGACCTCGACGTTCACGTAGACGCAGCGGTAGGCACCGTCGGCGTTCAGCTGGTCTCGCAGCGCCAGCAGGATGGAGGTTTTGCCCGTCTGGCGGGGCGCGTGCAGCACGAAGTACTTGCCCTGGCCGATCAGCCCGAGGACGTTGTCGGCGTCGAGGCGTTCAAGCGGCGGGATGCAGTAGTGCCAGTCCGGCTTGATGGGGCCCGCCGTGTTGAAGAACCGCACGGCCCCAAGTATCGCACCCCGCCCGAGGCGGGCCGCAGTTCGGTCCTCGGGTTCGGCCTGAGTTCTGAGCCTCTGGAGCTGCGACTGTTCGACGCCGCCGACGAGGCGGACTGGCCACTGTGAGCGGTCCGCCGACGCCGGCGAGCCGGGACCGCTCGGCGAACTGATCGCCCGAGCCGTCCTCGGCAGCCTCTACCGGTTCGTGCTGCCCGCCGTCGCCGGACCCGCAAGACTCGTGCCCCTGAGTGCCCTCGCCGCAGCAGACCTCTCAGTCGCCGCCCTGCAGGCCGCCGCGCAACGCGGCCGCCTCCAAGCCCACCGCGGCGCCGACGGCCAATGGCGCAGCTCCCGCATCTGGGTCGACGACTACCGCGCCTCCCGCAACCAACGCCCCACCGACTGATCGGGTCGCGCCTCCAGGTTGACGGCACAACTGAAGTTGTGTTAGTTACGGACGCCGAAATTCGCCGCGACCCCAAGCCGAACGGTCATGTCTGAGCACTCCAAGGAACAACACTTATCCAAACGTGTTGACGCTCCCAGATCAGCGTTTGCCCGCTTGTTTAGCAAGAACGCGGACCGACTCCGTGATGACGGCGACAAAGACTCCGCCACAACCGTCGCGGAACTGCGAACCTACGCAGAGATGCTTGACCAATGGCTCCAAACTTGGCACGACAATAATCTCTGGTCAGTTAACTTAGCCCCAGAGTTAGTTGCGCACGACGAGGAGCACGCAAAGTCCGTAGAACGCCTAGCGGCAGAGATTGTTGAGCCGCACTGGCAGCCAGGGAAAAAGCTCCACTTCAAACCCATTGAGTTAGTATGGCTGTCAGTGGCCTCGTGGCTGCATGACTGGGGCCATTGCGGCGGCGTGCTAAAGGGAGAGGATAAGCAACTACGCTGGATTTCACATTCGATCCAAGTGCGTCGACTTCATGGACTTCTATCGCAAAGTTGGCTCAATCCTAACTGGAAGAGTCTTCACGGCATTGACAACTTCGAGATACGCTCTTCTGGAAGTCCGATACCAATAGACGCAGACGAGATAACTGTACCCGCAGGCATTTTATGTGCCCATCATCAAGGATGGACTTCCTGTAGTAGCGAGCATTACATCACCTACGAAGACGATAAGCTGTCGCCTCACGCAGTACACAAGAGCCCTAGCAGCACAGCGGGTTGGTGGTCGAATGTAAACGTCAAACCGCATAACTTGGTCGTACAATATAAGCTCACAGTAAACTCACTCCACGACGATTGGAAAACGCACGTTGCAAGTGTTCAAAATCAGCACGGCGGTGCCGACTATAAGCCCTTTCAGACACTACTGGCGATTCTTCGACTCGCCGACGCCGTAGATCTGGGTGAACACCGAACCCGCGACGACCTGGACACGCGTCGCGCTCAGTTCCGCGTCTGCATGGTCCGGGAACTACTTACGCGTCCGGCTGATAATCCAGCTGAACTAGATCAAGCTACTGCCCACAGCAAGATGATCCTCGAAATGTTGGGAAAACATAACGACCTTAACTCAATGATCGATATCTACGTTAGGTGGTTCGACGAATTTGTTGGCAAGATCCCTGACGATGTTAGCGGCTACTTCGAGTACATCAAAGACCAGCAGTCTCACATGGAGAAGCATAAGCGAGTCAAGGCATACGGCGTCAAATTTGTGGAGGGGACGGGGATGGATAAGGGCAATCAGCTCACGATCCAGATAACGCCGGCCGATGACCTTACCGGTCATGAAAAGCACAAACACGTTAGGACCGACATCGAAAACGACATGAAGGAATTCCTTGAGCGTGAGTTGAATAAGTTTCCTATGAGCGAGGAGCCATTGAGAGGCTACCTGCCGCGCGACGCCTCCGAGGTAGTGATTCGCGTTACGAGTGGCGAAAGTGGAGCACAGCCGGAGCACGACGCCTCCAAAGACAAGTCTGATATTGCCGGGACTGCTGATAAGGAGGCACTGAGGTCGAATAGGCCTTCCGAACTGTCTGGGATTACGACATCCGAAGAGGGCAAACTATATCCACGCGAAGCAACGTCGGAATACTCGAGAATGGAATCAGTATCAGATCAGTCGCTATCGCATTCCGTAACCGCCAAAACGAAGGAGGGCGGCGAGAACTCGACCGCTTCAGCGGATCTAATGTACGAGGGATCTGACGAGCCAGGTGAAGAACAATGGCTTGGGATACCGCGTGGCGACTGGATACTATATTGGCTTGCCATGGAATTCCAAGGCAGAGATGCCAGCGAAGGGGTTGCTCCCGGAGAGCTCGGCAAGAGCCTGCGTCATAAATTAGAGTCGCTTAATCGTAGTCGCTCTGGCTCGGCGCCATTCGAACCGCCATGGGATAAGCCGGGGAGCGGCAAGGCTCTTCACAAATACCTGAGTGGACTAGATGTTGGAGTCAAGAAGAGTCGCCATGAAGTTGAACCTCCGCAGGGTCGAATTCGATGGGAAGGCGCTTCGTCTTGGCTTGAAGCGCACAGGGCACGATTCGGCGAGATTGCGGCGAGAGACTGGTGGAACAGCGAGGAGGCTAAGGGGCATGTCCTTGAGTGGGTGGCGGCGGCATTTAACGAAGTTGACGGGAATTGGATTCCAAGCACGACGCTTGGCGGCTTGATAAAGGCGGGACTCGACGCGGGACTTGAGGGTCTTGGCGTTAGCGGTCTTGGTTTCGATATGGTCTGGGGCGCGCGTCCATGGGAACCTAAGGGAGTGCGTGTGGGCAATTACTTGGAGAGCCTGGACGCTGAGATTAGTGAGATCCCACGCCCGAATCCCCCACACCCCTTGAATTATTTGATAGAGTGGAGTAAGTCCGACTATGGACGATGGCTTCCCGAAGACGCGACAGCGGAAGAAACAGATGGGTTGCCTGATAGTGGCTCTCATGGGTCTGCTAGTGGGGACATGCATCAATGGCATGACCAGCGAGATGAAATAGCGCAGCCGCGCGCTGATGTCGGTGCTTGGGTTTTGAACCTGGAACGTGGTAGTGCCCCTCACGGTGGTACTGCGGAGATGGCTGAGCCAACCCTATAAACTCGTCTAACGTGTGGTGGGCTGAAGTGCCAGCAAGTCACTGGATAGCATGTTGGCTTGACGAGTTCGAGCAGTGGCGCGGAGACAAGAATCAAAGACCTACTTTCCAAGAGTGGGTGGCTAGGCGAATGGCCGGGCACAATTTCCATGCCTCCACAGACTACCTCGCACCTTGGGAGTGCGAGCCGAAGCAGTCAATGTCCGATTACTTGAGGGGGCTTAAGTTTGGAATTTGTGTCGGAGAAGATGAGGTTAGCTGGCCATGGACTGTACGTGACAACATAATGTGTCGGCCGGACTTTGAGGAATCGCGCAGTCACTTTGACTCCGAACTCCAGCGGTTGCGGCAGAAGATGTGGGAATCTGACTTGGATAGCGAGCGTTACGACATTGACCTACGCTGTTGGAGGAAAGCGGCGATTGTCATGATTGCGAATATCTCTAATGACAGGATTACTAGTAAAATAGCTGGTGAAGTGATATCTGGATATCGTGAGAACCTTGGGTGCCGCGATTTATCGCGGTGGCGTACTTGTCCGGATGCGCCCCTGGAAGCGTACATTAGACATGTCTGTAATGGCATGCCTAGGCCAGAGGTAGCCGTGGAGTTCATTCGAAGCTCCGAAATGGGCGTGAGTGGGGAATTGCAATGTGATCGGACGAGGGTAACGCGGGAGGTAAAGGATAGTTCACTCGTGTCGAAATGGCAGGGGACGGGGCCGAGGCGGACGGTAGTAGTATCCGGTGCTGCCATGGATGACGGCGTACGTGTTGTCGGGTGCTTGTAGGAGCGGTTGGCGTGTTAGTTGGGCTAGATGGGCGATGTCTTGGAGACTCTCGACCTCGACTTGCTGATCCAGGTCGGGGAGTGCGCCTACGCGGATGACGTTCTGGTCGGCGTCGGGGCGGTAATTCGGATGCTTGGGAATGTCGAGATCAATCGGCTCGATGAGCGAGGAGTTTCGGCGCTTTGCTCGTTGGATAGCCTGGTGTGTGATCGCTTCTAGCTCTCGGACGTTGCCGTCGGCATAATCGTGGCTGGCGAGCATGGAGAGGGCAGGCGGGGCGACCTCGGTTATTGCTCGGCCTTCTTTTCCTCGGAAGGTCTCGATCGGGTTCTCGATGGGGTTCTGGCAGGCCATGTCCACTAGGGCCAGGATCTCGGCTCGGCCGCGGCGGCGCAGTGGGGGCACCTCGATGCGGCGGCTGAAGCGTTGGACTAGGTCGTTTCGGAACTCGCCGGCTCGTATCCGGGCGCTCAGGTCGCGATTCGTGGCGGCGACCACGTAGCTGTAGGAGAAGAACTGCATCATCCCTCGTGGCCGGACCAGAAGATCGTCCAAGAAGGTGAGGAGAATCGGCCCAGTCCCTGGGGGCAGGTCACCGAACTCGTCTAGGAACGCTGTGCCGTAGGCGGCTCTCGCCAAGGCCCCGACCCGATGGTCGACGCCGGTGTAGGTGCCGGGGGCGGCGCCGAAGATCTCGAACTCGGCGTTCTGCGCGTCGAGGGTGCTGCAGTTCAGGTGAGCGAAATAGCGTTTGTGATGGTCGTCGGGGTACAGCACGCGGTGTGCAAGGCGAGCAACGAGCGACTTGCCGGTGCCGCTGTCGCCTGTCACGAGCAGCTTGATGTTCCAGTCCCACCCCGGCTCGCGGGCCGAATTGGGTCGGACACCGTCGTTGGCATGGCCGAAGAGCCTCCGGAGGTGGCCCCGATTCCTCTCGTTGTAACATTCGAAGACCGCGGAGAGATTGGGGAAGCCCCAATCCTGAAGGGTGGGGGAGTTGTCCTTTGCGTAACGAATATCCGACCTCTGTCCATCCAACGGATCCCACGGCATCCTCGGGGCCTGCTTATGTGCTCGCATAACCCACAACGCATCACGCAGCTCCTGGATGAACTCCTGCATGGCCTCAGACACCAGCGACATTCCGCGCGCGTTCTCGTAGTCGAGAGGGTCAGCCGGCATCGGTAGGGTGCTGCCGATGGCGAGATTGCGCTCGTCGGTGACGTTCCTCTTGGCGGTGACCGCGGGCCGAGGGTACCGGTAGCGGAAGATCACATCGGAGAGATGGCTCGGCCGGAGTGTGTCGAACTCTACGGTGACGGAGACCCGGTTCTCATCGGCGACCTTCAACAGTTCGCTGAACTGCTCGGCGTGCTCGTCGTTCCAACGAAGACGGACCTCAAGTGGGTCGCCATTGTTGATTTGATCTATCGCGACGCTCAAGTCCTTGCCTGGCGCGTCGATCGTCAAGGCATCCACTGCTTGCCCCCCTCCCATCCAGCCACGGCGAACCTTGCCAACTGGAGGCCTCTGTCGCTAAGCGATGAGGCGAGCATGGCGTTAGCTCCGATTAGGTCGTCGCTCCAGAACAATGAGTCGCGTCGAAGGGTCGCGATGTAGGCGGAGGTCTGAGGTGCTCCCAGCGAACGAGCGACGGAAACCAACTTACGGACGCTGTCGAGAGCTGGGAGCTGCGTGCGTGCCTGCTCTGAGAGCGTCGACTGCCTCAGAGCAGAGTCGGACGATGTTTCGAGAGCCGCTATGGCTTGGTCGCGCGCGTCGCGGGCGATGGCGGTGTCTCCACCGGCAGCGCCGTCAATCAACACAGCGTTGAGCAGCGCTTCGTACACGGCGACGCGTCCGGGACCGATCCCCCAAGTGAAGAACTCCAGTCGAACGAGGCCCCAGGGGCAGGCGACCGGAGCCGTCCGATTGCGGGAAGCCCAGCCCGAGCCGCGTGTGCCAGCGGATTCGTTCAAATCAGCGTTGGTCATCGGGCGCAAGGATCTGTAGGCATGACGCGGGTCGGTCGACTGAATGGCGGGTAGTTGACGGTTCAGGATGCAGACGCCGACGGCCTCAAGGTGTCGACGTCGTTCCAACCATTCGGCTTGAACCAGCGGAAGCCCAGCCACTCCGAGGTGATGCTCTTGGGGCAGCGGAGCGTTCACCTCGACGGCGACATCCGACAGCGGCCCCGGGCGGACGAAGAACTCAAGAACCGCTGTGGGTGGGGCAGTGCGGCCCGAGGCCGTCGGCGACGCCTCGTCGAAGGCCGTCGGAGCATCCGGCTCTTCGTCCTCCCAGCCGTCGGGCACCATATCCAAGGGATCGTCATCAAGCGGTTCGTCGCTATCGAGGTGCTGGATCTCGTGTGCAGTCGGTGAAGCAATAGTGGATACCAGGACTCGAGCTAGGCGGCGAGCGTTCGGTTGTGTGAGAGCATCGGTGTCTGGCTTTGCGCTGCGTCGCCGGTCGCGCCCCGCTCGCACTCCGGAGGTGATCAATTCAGTCACCGCCTGGCTTCGGGTCGGGCAGGACGGGCGACGGGCCAGTAGGCATCGCGCAACTGCTGGCCGGAAGGGCCGTGGCGTACCGGCCATTCGACGGAATCCAGGATGGGTCGAAGGTGCCCAATGGTGGATGCGTGCAGGAGTGGATTCGCTCTGGCGGCTTGGTTGTTCGGTCCTGCGGGCACCCGAGGGAGCGGACCGACAGCGGCCTCCGCTTCGGCTTGTCGGGCGAGGTCGTGTACCCGCCTCAGAGCTATGCAGATCAAGGATTCATGCACGCCGCCATCGAGGGCCGCGGCGGTCTGTCCGGCGAGACGGCGTAGCGTCGCTGGAGGATCGTCGGCCTTCAATGCGTCCCTGAACGAGAGCCCTGACTCCTGCGGGTGGTTGGCGCGAAAGCCGAACGCTGCCTCGAGTTCGGGCACAATGCCGCGGACGTCGTCGCTGGTGCCGCCTCCGTGGAAGGTCTTCATGGCTTTCTGGGTGCAGCGTTCGCCGATCAGCATCGCGGCTCGCAGCCCGATGAAATCCCCGACATCTGCGCTCCTGCCCGAGGGGAGCGGGCCGACGCACGCCGCGCAGCAAGATCCGTCGAGGGCGCAATGAAGAGCGTCGCGGTGTCCTGTGGCATCGGGCCCGACGCCGCAATCCTCCGCTGCCACGACAAAGTCGTACAGCGCGTCTGCCAGCCGTTTTGTGACGTGTCCTGCCTGAGGCGTCACGAGCTTCTTCTGGACCAGCGCGGCCAGCGCCCCGGGAGCTGTCGCGAAGACGTCGCCGGACGAGAGGCCGTCGAGGAAGCACGACCCGACTCGCGGCGTCGACTTGCCGGGTGTGAAGGTCGGGAGGCTGCCGCGTTCGACGAATAGTTGGCGCAGACCGCCTGCCCCTCCCGCGACGCCTGCTGCGATCGCCTCGTCGAGCCAGTCGGACCGAGGACCGTCCAGTTCGTCGTTGCCGGTACGTTCCAGCATCCTCAGCCGCGCGCCGTCTTCCAGGAACGCGTCGTCGAGCAGCGAAGCGGACCAACCCAGGCAGGCGCGGGTCGTCGCCTCGAAGAGCGCCTCGATGACCGCGCAAGGGTCGCGTTCTGGATCGATTGCGAGGGCACTGTAGGCGGCCCGGACCAGTTCGACGGCTTGGTCCGCGCCGACAGCGGACTCGACTCCGGCTGACCCGTTGCCGGCCGGCTGCTCGCCACCGTCCAGGAGCTTCGAGAGTTCGACGCGACCGGCATCCGACATCGAGAGAAGGTGGACTCCGAGGGCGACGTCGAGGTCGGGCGCCATGGTGGGCTGACCATCGGTGTCGTTGAGGAGTTCGCTCGTAGGTCTGAGACGCCTCCAGGTGTCGACCGCCACCTGTCCGTCGCTGGGGCAGTGCAACGTGACTTCGTCGCCGTCGAAGTCGCCGGCCAACTGCTTCGACATCATTGGGTGAAGTGCGACGTGGTCACCGTCGTGGGCCCTGGCGCGTAGCGCCACGACGTTCGATGGGCGTAGGGTGGGCTGGCGATTGACGACAACGACGTCCCCGTCGCGGAGTTGGAGCTCCGCCATGGTGCCAGACGGCAGCCCGACCTCCTCGAGGCCGAGCGTTGTCTGGGGCGTGATGACGTTTCGGGCGACAGAGTTGTTGTGCCGTCCTCTCAGTCCACGGCGAATCAGGCCGTGCTTGCCGTTCAGCCGACCGGAAATGGTGCCGTGATCCGGCTTGTCGGTCGGTCCGCCGAGGATGGCCCGAACAAGTTGCCGTTCCACCCCCATCACTGCCGCCTCTCGGTTCTCTTCCACCAGAGCGACTAGACGGATGAGTCGCTCGTAGAGGGTGTCAAGGGGTTCGTACCCGAACCTGCGATAGGCCGGGGGCAGTATCGGAACGACGTGCAACGCCGGAGTGGCGGTCCGGAGAATATCCCTGCTCTGGTCGTCCTTGCCGTAGTTGATGACCGGGAATCCGTTGGGTTCGAGCGCAAGGAACTGGACATCATCCGGGGGCAATTCGGGATTCCCGGCGCGTCGGTGCTCGATGAACCAATCCCGCACGAAGTCCCCCGCCGCGCCTTCGGCAAGGTCGAACTCCGCGAGTCGGCCACGGTCGGTGAACACGTACAATCGCGCGCGACGACAGTCGTGGGTCATCGCAATCGGTTGGTGACCCTCTTCGGCGAGCGATTCCCGAACGCGTTCGAGCGCGGAGGATCGACCGTTCTCGTCACGGTGCCGAACGACGTCCGGATCATGATTCGCACAGCACAGGTGCTCGAGCTCGGCAGCCCGGCGGTGTTCGCGATGAATGCGCGAGGCTACGCAAGAGCTTGCGCCTTGACTCGGCGACGGCCGGAACCACGGATGCTTCACCGGTGCCGGCAACTTGATGTGGTATCGCACCGCCAAGCGCTCCGGGTGTGGGTCGGGTCGGGGCGTCGTGTGGCAGGACGCGCATCTGGCGCCGGATTGCCACACGGAACCGCAGGCACAAGATGCTCCGGCCTTCTCGAAGTCACCGTGGCAATCGGGGCGGTAGAGGCCGTGGCTGGCGGCGGAGGCGTACTGGGGAGTGTTCGTCGTAGGTTCGGTGATCTCCTCGCAGATGACGGGCGCCAGGGCCTTGGTGTCTCGTGCGTCCAGTAGCTTGACCGCCCCGGTGGTGTGGTCAACAGCGAGTTGGGCAGTTCTCAGGTGGGCGTCGACGCTGGCGAGGGTGGGATTCGTGCCGGGGGCGAAACCGCTGCGTGCAGTGAGGGTCTCATCCAAGAACTCTGATGCGCCCTTGGCCCGAAGGGCCCAGATCTCCATTTCGCCGCAACGTTTGGCGCCTCCCCGCCGGACGCCGCCGGCGAACGTCGAGCCGCGGACGGGCTGCCGGTCGCGCGGCCCGGCGAACGCCGCGAGACGCTCGTTGCGCTTGTCCGCCACCAGGTGGTCCAGTTTCAGCATGTACTGCCAACCCGCGACAACGCCGCCGTGGCGGTCCAGCACGGTGCCGTCGGCGCATTCCAGCACCAGCCGCCCGCCCGGGGCGCCACGCTCGGCCAGGGCGGAGGCGAGTTCGCCCCGACGCTGCGGGCTCATCCGGCGGCCGACGATGCGGGGTCCGCCCTCCTCGAGGTCGGCGAGCAGGCTCTCATGGGTCTCAAACAGTTGGCCGATGTTCAAACGCCGGATCACTCCGAGCGGGTTGAGAATCATCTCAACGTGGCGTCCGTCGGGGAGTTTCGGCATGCTCGATGGGGGCAGGATCGCAGAAACCACCCCCTTGCCGCCATGGCGGTTGGTTAGCTTGTCCCCGACCGCGAGACGCCTGCTGGTCCTGAGCCGGATGACGATCTCGCCCGAGACCGCGTCGTCACTGTCACCGCTCTCACGAGGGCCGATGACCGGTTCGACGCGCGGGCCCTCCTCAAGGACTCCGGACTCGGGGGCGACGACGGAGCGACGCGTCTTCGAGTCGGGGCCGAGGATCTTCAGCAGTTCGTCGCCGGCGACGACCTCGGCACCCGCCTCGACCGACGGCCGCAGAGTCTCATAGGCGCCGAGCGGCTCGGTGATGCGAAGAGAATGCAACGAAGCCATCCGGTCGACGACAGCCTCACTGGCGACGATGGCGTCCTCGTAGTTCATCCCCAACCAGGGCGTGAACGCCACGAGCACGTCGGTGCCGAGAGCGAGAGTGGGTTCGCCGCAGTCGATGACGACGTCGGGGGCGTGCGCGAACACGGTTCCTGCGCTGAGGGTGTCGCCGGGTGTCGTGAGCAGTTTCCAGCGCCCGTCGGCGGTGTGGCCGGTGGGGTGCGGGTAGCCGAACGGTAGGACTTCCGCCCCACGCGGGGCGCCTTCCTGGCGCTGCACGATGATCCGGTCCTCGAATACCTCTAGAACAGTCGCGTCGGGCCCTGCGGGCAGACGGGCCGTGCCGTGTGCTTCGGCGAGGGCCGCTTCGGTGCCCGACCGGATTCGCGGCGCGCTCGCCCCTGCGAGTGGCAGCGCCTGCTTCAGGTTCTTTGAGCCGATGGCCGAGCGCGTCGGGTCGTTGTGATTGATGAACGGAATGAGCGAGGCGGCGGCGCTCAAGTCGCTCGAGTCAAGGTCCAAGTCGGGCGCGTCAAGATCGGCGATCCCTGAGTGCTCGTCGGCATATCCATCTCCGAGGGCCAAGAATCGCACGTATCCAAGGTCGGCTGACTCGGGAGTTTGGAGCGGGCAGAGACGGCGACGGTCGCTTGGGTCGATGTCACGGGTCCAGAGCCAGTACCGAATCTCTCGGGGAATCTCGGGACTGTATCGAGTCGTCTTTCGCCGGGCCTCGAGGTTGGCGAGCGTGTTACGGTCGTCGTCGGTCACCAGCAGTGCAGGCTGGCGGTCTCCGCCGCGATGCATCCGGTTGTAAATCTGCTGGAACATGGACTTCAGTAGAGAGCCGAGCGCCGCGGCCTGATCGGGCTTGCCGAGATGGAATCGCTCCACAGCCGCTAGCAGCGATTCCACAAGAATCGACTCCAGTATGTCGCCGTGGTGCTGCGTCCGGAGAGTCGCTTCGGAGAGTTCATGTCCATACTCCGGAGGTTCAGCTCCATCCTTATCCAAGCTGAACAAGAGGCCGCATAGGTCCTGTAAGCTGGAATCGTCGAGTCGTATTCCCGCTTCGGAGATCCGCTCCCTTGTCGCGTCCGAGAAAAATGCCAAGGGGGGTCGATTCTGTCCTAGGAGACGATCACAGAGGGCCCCTAGGTTAGCGGTATGGGGCGTCCCGTGAGGCGCGCGAGTCTGGCCGGAATCGGCGCAACCAATGAGTTCGGCATTCTCAAAGACAGCTGTCCCGCTTCCTAGCCCATAGATCGACACTCGGAACGACGACCTTGGGGGCGACTTGGCGAGTGGAGGCGCGTGGTCGTCTGGAGCTGGGTCGAATTCACTGCTTGTCTGATCTCGTCCGATGCTTGTTTTGTAGATTCGTATGCTCGGGCCGATGTCCGGCATAAGAACTAGTCGTCGGCCCGAATATTGACGACCCGAGTAGCGGAAATCGTGACGAAACAAGTGCAACCCGGGACGGTACGTTCTTTGGCTTACCGCCACCTTCGGTAGCGCGTCGATGAACGTCGCAGGGCCGCCGAGGCGCACATATTCTAGCGGGTACGGTTCGGCGCAAGCCTCCTCGCCCAATGGCCAGAGAAACGGCAGGGTGACCCTGCTACGGCTACGCCCGTTGGGGTTGTTGACGGAGAGTTCTAGGGACAATCGTCGCACGCGCTTCAAGGCGGGGCGTGTCTCCCAGCATGGGTCATGCCATTCCAGGCGTTCCGCTTCGACGGAGCCGTGAGCGCATTTCAGCGGAAGGATCTCATTGAGGAGCTTGATTAGGTGCTCGTCGGTGAGTTTGTGCAGCGATGCGAGGTGGTGCTGGTCGAGCCGCGACGAGGCGCTGGGTGACATGGTGGCTATTCGGGTGGATAGTGCGCGAAGTTCTGGGTTACCCACAGGGTATCGGTGCTTAGGTGTATGCCGATTCCTATGTGGGTGAACGTCGGGTTGGTGAGGTTCTTGTAGTGCGGTGGGCTGTTGACAAGTCCTTGGAAGGCGATCATGGTTGCCTCTGCGAGCGATTCTGGTGAGGTTGTGGGTACTGTTACGAACGCGATGTTCTCGGCAGCTGACAGCCAACCCGTGGGATACTGGTTTGTGTAGTCAGGATTGTGCTCTAGCCGTCCGGTTGTGTCCATTGTGGCTGACCAGGCACGGGCGACGGATGCTAGCTGTTGATGGTGCAGAAGTGGCTGCAGTTCGAGGTCCGCTCGGAACTCGCCGACCATGCCTAGCATATCGGCCTCGGGTTCGCTTCTGGGGCCCGCTGGCACGGCCTCGGGGTCGTCGGTCGTCGGGTCTGCGGGGGTGGTCGGGTTCGCAGCGGCGCTGCCTCGGCCTGCTTCGGACGCGGCGCTTCGGTGTTGTCGGGCGGCGCAGTTGATGTATACCTCGACGCGCCGGTTGAGGCGCCGGCCTTCGTCGGTGCCGTTGTCGGCGATGGGTTCGGTTTCGCCTCTGCCGGCGATCTCGGTCACCGATTCGGGGTTCAGGCCCGCGCCGATCAGGGCCTCGGCGACAGTCTGGGCGCGGAGTTCGGACAGTCGCTGGTTGCCGATCGCTGACGGCAGCGAGTCGGTGTGGCCGATGACGGAGACTCGGGCGTCGTCGGCGATTAGCGCGGCGACGGCGGCGAGGCTGTCCTCGGCGCCGGGGGCGAGTTCCGCGGCGGCGCTGTTGAAGAGCACGTCGTCTATGCGGTAGGCGACGCAGGTATGGGGTTCGGGGTCTGCGGGCGGTGGCGGGGGCGCGGGCTCGGGCGGTCCGGCCGTGGATGGCGGAAGGTCGGGGGCGACCGGGGGTGCATCCGGTTCGGTTGCGGACGTCGGCGGTGGGCGGTCGACGGGGGGGTCGCTTGTGGGCGCCGCCGGTGCGGGGTCGGGGGGTGGCGGGACGACGGGGGGGTCGCTTGTGGGCGCCGCCGGTGCGGGGTCGGGGGGTGGCGGGACGACGGTGTCCGGTGTTGGTGGAGTGAGTTCGCTGATGCCGGGAATTCCGGTGGGGAGCACGACCGCTTCGGGAAGAGCGGTCCTGCCGGCCGCGACGGTGCCGGCTGCCTGTTCGCCTGCCTGTTCGGCGACCCGTTCGGCCGGGCTGGTGTCGTGGGTTGTGGCGTGATCGGGGTCGCAGGCGAGCGCGATGACGGCGACTGCGGACGCGATCGCGGTGCTGCGGATGAGGCGCGGGATGTTGGCGCAATTCATGTCGGTGGAGGTTTCCTTTCGCGTCTGGTGGCTGGATGTTCGGTGGTTGGTGGTCAGGGCGCGCCGCGGGTGCGGGAGATGCTCTCGGTGAGTGCGTGTGCGACGGCACCGGGTTTGACCGTGACGATCTCGTGGACTGCGTCGAAGTACTGGTTGAAGTACGGGTCGTAGTCACCGAGCGCGACGAGGTAGGCGTGCTCGGCGGCGAGGGTTCGGAGGTGTTGTTCGGTGAACGGGTCTCCCATCATGTCTGAGAGCCAGATGGCTGAGAGTTCGTGGTGCGGATGATCGGATGCGATGGAGTCCACCGTGCGGATTGAGGCTGAGATGTCGGTGGAGTCCCCGAGGTTGGCGTAGCCCTGGTTGCGGAGGCCGGCGGCGATGTCGCTGCTCTGCGACAGCAGTGTCGGCGGCATTTGCAGAATCGCTTCTGCGCCGAACACGATGGCGGCGAACCGGTCGTCGGGGGTGCAGGGGTCGGCGGCAAGCAGCCGCGCGAGCTCTCGGGCTTCGTCGAAGCTGCGACCGTCGGGGTCGGCGCCGTCCGCGCTGATCACCGACGGCGAGACATCGAGGACAACAACGGTTAGGTGCGGGTGGTCAGAGTCGCAGACCGGCAGGGTCGAGGCCGCCCCGATCGGCTCGGGGCGGTTGAGCTGCCACATGGCGGCGGCGGCGACGACCAGCGCGATGACGGGGATCACGGCCAACCATCGGCGCGGCGCGGTGTGAGTGTCCCAGTCGTTGGTCTCGAGGAACAGGGTGGGGCGTTGACGGGCCATGGGATCGTCCTTTCGGGGTGGATTGATCGGGGGCTAGCGGCTGAGCCGGGTGAGTCCGGTGAGATCGTGGAGTCGCGGTAAGCGGCGCGGCGCGTTGAAGCGACCGGTCGCGATGTACACGAGGGTCGCTTCCGCCCACAGGGCGGCGACGCCGAAGGCGTCGTCGAGTCCGTTTATCGGGTTGGTCCAGCAGATGTAGGGACGTTCAGCCCGGCCGAGGCGGTGAGTGTCGTGCGCGCTCGCGCTCCGGTGGCGGTAGCGGGGTTGGCTGGTTATGTGCACGCGCCAACCGTCGTCGCGCAGTTCGAAGTCGAACATGAAGTCCTCACCGTTCGAGGCTCGGTACTTGATGTTCTCCAATACGGTGGTCATGGTGTCCTCTCCGTGTTCTCAGGTCGCGTCAGGGGGGCGATGTTGGTGCCGGCGAGTTGTGCGAGGTCGCCGGTGCCGCCGCAATCGGGGCAGGGGGGATGGGCAGTCGGTGTCTGGGGGTGCCAGAGGGTCTCGTCGCAGACGACGCGTGTGCTGTCGGCGCCGGTGAGTGTGCGCTCGAAGACGCTGACGCCGAGGATCGACTCGAAGTCAGGGGTGAGGCGGATCTGGATGAGGTTCCGCTCGCGGATGGTCTCGAACAGCGTCGAGAATCTCGCGGTGGCGGGGTGGCCGCGGTCCGCGTCGGGGTGCAGTCCGTGGACCATCGCCATCATCACGATCGCTTTGGTTGCGTTGAGCCTCTCGGTGGCGAACAGAGGTGCGCCGGCGCTGGTGACGTCGTTGCGGAACCCGGCCAGATAGGAGTAGTAGCGAGAGCCGAGGACGCATCGGTGACAGGCGGCGGTGTGGCCCGGCGCCACGAAGACGATCTCCGCCCCGCATCCTTGCTCGTAGACTTGGCCCGCGAGCAGGGGTGTGCCTTCCTGCAACGCGATGCGAGCGACCTCGGCCTGCGTCCAGAAGTCGTCGGTGAATCCGCATGTGACCGTGAGTCTGGGAGCGATCGGCTCGCCGGGGAACAACGGCCGATGCAGCAGCATTCGCAGTGTCGGGAGATCTAGCTGTTGGACGCTGTGGGGCACCGCGGCGACGCGCAGGATTGGGCTGATGTCGGTGAGGCGTTCGGCGAGGGCGCCGACCTTCGATCGCCCCGCGTCCCGCAGATAGGCCTGTTGGGTTGCAACGTTCGGGGGCTCCACCCGGTCCGGATCGACGAGGACGAGTTCGCCGATGCCGCACCGCGCCAAGTGCTCGGCGTGCTGGGCGGCCCCTCCGACTCCGACGAGCACGACGCGGGTGTTGGCCATGATCGCCAACTCGTAGCTGGTCGAGGCTCGGAGGAACGTCGCGGGGTCGGGCTCGCGGCGCGTCGGGCAGTCGGGGACCGTGTCGAGGGAGACTCGCTGCGCCGCCGGCAGCGATGAACCGTCGTCGACGACGGCGAAACCCCGGGCTATGTGGTTGCCGACGCGGGACTGTTCGACGATGGGCAGCTGGAGTCGGTCCAGGGAGGGAAGGGCGGCGAGGAGTCTTCGGGCGTATCGCCGGTCGCCGGTCGAAGGCACCGGCACGCCCGGGGGGTGCGAGTGCGCGAAGCCGAGCAGAGATAGGCCCCGGGGGTTCCACTGTGTGCGGAAGAGCCGGTTCAGGGTCTCTACGTCGGGGGAGTAACTGTGCTCGTCGCGCCGCGCGGACTCGTCGAGGTAGAACTCTGAGACGATGCCCGTGCGGTGGTCGCCGCCGAGGGGCCCGCCCGCTTCGGCGGGCAGACCGCCGAGCGACGCGATGGCTTCGGTGTACGCCGGCTCGGCGATCCGCACCGCGTCCCGTCGGCCGTCGCTGGGACCGACGACGCGGACGCGTGGGTGGCCCCCGGCGAGGTGCGTGTCGGTGGGGCGGACGCTGGGACCGAGTGCTGGGGACTCGTGCTGCCGGTCGGCCCGGCGGGCGAGTTCTCGGACGCGGCTCCAGCGTCTTGTTGCGGCCATCGGGGCTATCGGCTCTCGAGCGTGGCGAGATAGTCGGGATTGTCTGCGAGCGCGCACGTGCGGAGTCGCCAGCGGGCGCAGGCGTGATCCCAGAGTTCGGCGACCGCGGCGCTGAACTCTCCCGATGGGGTGGTCGCAGCCCCGGTGAAGTCGCCCGCGCCGATGATTACGACGTCGGTCTCGGGGGCTTCGATCGCTGGGATGGCGTCGAGCAGTCGCGGCAGGTTCCCGTAGCCGCTCACGGTGTCGAGCGCGGCGGTCTGGTGAACGCCCCCGCCGGTGACCATTACGACCTCTCGGGGCAGGACCGGGTCTGTCGCGGCTCGTCGGATGGCGCCGAAGAGGTCCGCGCCGCTGCCGTCGTAGGCGAATCCGCGGAGCGCCGCGGCGACGGCGGCCGTCACGGCCTCGGCGTTGGCGTTGGCTTCCTTGCGAAGGTGGGTGGGGTTCTGGGCCTCGCGCCGGAGGTCTCCGCCGTGCGCCGATGACAGGTCCACGGCCCGCCAAGCGTCGGCGTTGCCTCCGCCGACGAGCCGGACCGTGATGCGTTGCCCGCGGGAGGCGCTGTCGACGGCCACGGCGTGAACCTGGTCGAGGATCTGGTCAACCGGGCGGTGCCCCGGATCGATGATGATCGTTCGGCGCACTCCGGGGTCGTTGACGCCTACGGTGTTCTCCTTGACCGTGTCTTTGGCGGCGCTTGCCAAGCCGCCCGCGTCGCAGGCGAGCGACACAAGGCCGAGGAGCGCCGCCAGCGTCGCCGCGGCCATTCTCGGAGCGAGGGGAGCGCGCTCTGGTCGGCTCCTGTTCATGGGGACTGTCCTTTCGTTTGTGGTCGGGCAGTTCAGGGTTCGGACGGTTCAGGCCGGGGTGCCTGCGGGCTGGGCGCCGTTCGTTGCCGCGACCGTCGGCGGCGCGTCCGCGGGGTGGATGCCGTTCGGCGGGCCCCCCGGGCCCTGCGCGGCGACTGCCCGCGGGCGCGCATGGAGACCGGCGCTGGCGGGGATGTCCCAGTAGTCGGGGTCGTGGGGGCATGTGTCCACGGGGGCCTCGACGGAGAATCCCGCCTGGTTGAGCGTGATCCAGTAGTCCGGGTTGTGCGGGTTGAAGCCGCCCTGGTGGAACACGGCCTTGGCTCGCAGCTTCTCGGCGTCGGTCCGGCTCAGGATGTGTTCCCGCCGTTGGGCACAGTTGACTGCGGCTTCGCCGCGGGCGTTGAGGCTCTGCTCGATCTTCGACCGCTGAGCGTCGATCTTTCCCTGCGTCGATGCTCGTTCGGATTCCTTAGCGCGGCTCAGCGTTGCGACTTTGGCTTGGCTGGCTGTCGGACCGAGGACCTTCGTGGCGGCGGTTCCCAGTGGAGGCGCCAGTGCGAGCGCGATCCAAGCTCTGGTGTCACCGGTTCGCATCACGTACAGCGCGCCCGACACGACCAACAGAACGAGAACCACCGGGACGATGACTCTTGCGGCCTTCTGGGCCATCCGGAAGCGGCGCAACTCGCAGCCCAGCCATTTGCCCGCAAACCACATCATGAGGGAAATGGCGATCGCTGTGCCGTACGCAATCACCGGCGTGACCGTGCCTTCTTGCACCATGATCGCCTGTGAGACGACGAAGACGTCACCTAGGAGGAAGAATCCGCCCCAGAGTGTGCTCCACTTCTTGGTCATCGCTGCCGGGGCGTTGTCCTCGGCGGCGAAGTTCTCCCTCACCGCTTCGATCTCCGCGTCGAAGCGCGTATCGTCGGATGCGCGCTGTTCGGTCAGGCGGTCTATTTCCTGGAGGTGTCGGGCCTCTTGCTCCTGAAGGGCGGCGATCTTTGCCTCTCCGGCGGCGATTTCCGACCGGTCCTTGGTGACCGCATGGGCTAGGTCGTGGCCGATGCCGATGACGCCGGCCTTCACATAGTCCTCGGGTTGGATCTTGCGTTGGTTGTTGTTCGGGCGCCGGCGGCGAGCGCTCCAAGCGCTGGAGCCTCGCACCAGTCGCTTGCCGGAGCGGTGCCGCGCCAGCAGCAAACCGGAAATCACCACAGCGGCGGCCAAGGCCGCGAGCCACGGCATCTGCAACAGCTCGGCGGGCTGGCTGAGCCCGAACGTTTCGAGGGTCGGTTCCATTCGGTTTTCCTTTCTCTGGGGAGTTGGAGTGACGGTTCTCTCCGATGGACGGAGCGGACGTTGGGGGGCGGCGCCGGGCGCGTGTGCGTCCGGCGCCGCGGGGGCTAGTGGAACGTGCCGGCGGGGATGGTGTCCACGTCGACCGGCGCGCTGGGCTTCTCGTCTTCGGCGGCCATAGGCGGCCCTCCTTTCTGTTGGCGTTACCTGTGTCAATGGGCGAGCCCGACAGGGTCGGTGCATAGGACACGTCGCCCCGTCGGGTACGTCGTATTCGTTGCAGCAAGCAGCGTCCAAGGGTTGGGCGGCGCGGCGAACGGAGTGCGTCGCTCGAGATCAGGTGAGCTGCGGCCGCCCTGCCGCAGCTCGCATCAGCCGTGGGTTGTCCACACCGATGGCGGCGCTGAGATGCCTACAGCAAGGCGCGTCCAGGGCGTCCCCTCAGGGGAGGTGCGGGGCTGTCGGAGGATCAGCGGTGACCGCGGTCGGAGTGTCGGGCGAGGCGTCATGGAGGGCGAAATTGCCGCCAGCGCACCCGCCCCGGCCGATGGCCAGGTACAGCAGGAGCGCAAGAATCAGCCCGCACCGGAAGCCGAAGCGGAAGAGGGAGGAGAAAACTGACATGGAGTCGTTCCTTTCGGTAGGTCGCTCGAGCCAGCCGCGGAGTTGCCGCGGTCGACGGTGAATCGAACGTCGACCCTCCCTACAGCAAAGTCAGTCCAAACCCTGGACGGATCACGGCCCCGACCGAGTTGGCCAGGACCGGCTGGTCGGCGGAGTCTCGGTTCATGGGCGGAACCTCCCAATCTGGTATGTGGGTCTCGACCTTCAGGAGGCGCGACTCGGTCCAGGGGGCCGGAGAGGGCAAGGACAGACACAAACCTTTCGCCGCCCAGACCGAGTCGCGCCTGGGGTGGATCAAAGGTCGTGCAGCAGATCGCGTCCAACAGCTCGGTACCGGGCGCTCACCGGGGCGGTTAGCATCGCCGGCGTGCAGTACCCGCCCGAGTCGCTGGCCGGCGTGTTCCCGGTCTTCCAGACGCCCTTCGACGACGGCGATGGCATTGACGCCGCCGCCCTGGCCGCCGAGATCGAGTGGGTGTATCGCTGCGAGGTCGACGGGATCGTGCTGGCGATGGTCTCGGAGGTGTTGCGCCTCAGCACCGAAGAGCGCCGCGAGCTGGCCGAGCTCTGCTGCGGTCTCGGCCTGCCGCACGGGCCGGTGATCGTCTCGGTGGGGGCCGAGAGCACCAAGGTGGCGGTGGACCTCGCCCGCCACGCCCAGAGCGTCGGCGCCACGGCGGTCATGGCCATCCCGCCTATCTCGGTGGGGGTGCCGGACAGCGAACTCTCGGCCTACTACGAGGCTCTCTTGGCGGCCATCGATATTCCCGTGGTGGTGCAGGACGCCAGCGGCTACGTGGGCCGGCCGATGTCGATTGCGATGCAGGCCGACCTCCTGGAGACCTACGGCGAGCGGGTGCTGTTCAAGCCCGAGGCGGTGCCCATCGGTCCGCGCCTCACCGCCCTGCGCGAGGCCACCGACGGCCGGGCGCGGGTCTTCGAGGGCTCGGGGGGCATCGCCTTGGTGGACAGCTACCGGCGCGGCATCGTCGGCACCATGCCGGCGGCCGACACCCCCTGGGCGCTGGTCGCTCTCTGGCGAGCCTTGGAGGCCGGCGACGAGGCGCGTATCGAGGCCATTGCCGACCCGCTGGCCCGCCTGGTCTCGCTGATGGACAGCCTCGACGCCTTCGTGGCCATCGAGAAGCACCTGCTGGTGGCGCAGGGGATCTTCTCCAGCGCCCGCCGGCGGGGGCCGGTGGGCTACGACCCCGACCCCGAGACGCTGGCGGAGGTGGACCGTCTCGTCGGGCGCCTGCGCGAGGCGGTCGACGGCTAGCCGCCCGATGCGGGGCACGCTGCGACTGCTTCCACTTCGTCATTCCGGCGCAGGCCGGAATCCATGTTTGCGGCGGTCCTGCCGGGGGTGCCGGTGGCGCTCCGGCGGCCTCTGAGAATGGCGCGCCTGCGCTGGCCCCCGGCACCCCCGGCCTCAGTTCTCGTGTCCCATCGAGTGTCATGCTCCGGTGCAGGCTGGTTGCCGCGATGACCGGACCGGGAGTGTTCGCCTCACAGCTGGGTGCGCCGGAGGGGCCGACGGTCGGTCCCGACGGCTGGATTCTCAACGTCTGCTCGTTCACGCGGGACGAGGGCTGGCCGACCCGGGGCGGCGACATCTGTGCCACCCATCCCAGCAAGCCCGGCAGCACCCGGCGGCTCTTCAACACGAGCGCAGGCGGCACCTCGGGAATCCCCGCGGCGCTGGCGTTCGGCCCCGACGGCGCCCTGTACATCACCGACGAGGGACACCGGGCCGTCTTGCGGGTCGCCCCCGAGGGTGCGCGCAGCCGCTGGGTGGACTCCTTCGATGGCGAGCCTCTGAACGGCCCCAACGACCTGGTCTTCGACGCCGACGGCAGCCTCTACTTCACCGACCCGTGGGGCAGCTCGCTGCAGAACCCGGTCGGCGCCGTCTACGGCCGCGCTCCCGACGGCGAACTGCACCGGATCGATTCCGCCATGGTCTTCCCCAACGGCATCGTCCTGCGCGACGAGCGACTGTACGTGGCCGAGACGCTGCGCAGCTGCGTCTGGGTCTACGACGTGAGAGGGCCCGGCCGGGCCGAGGGGCGGCGGTTGTTCTGCCGCCAGCCGGCGGTCCCCGACGCCCCGGTGTGCGGGCCCGACGGCATGGCCTTCGACGCAGAGGGCAACCTGCTGGTGACCCACTACGGCTCGGGGTTCGTGTTCGTCTACGACCCCGAGGGCGTCGAAGTCGACCGGATCGGCTGCGGCGGCGCCAACCCCACCAACGTGTGCTTCGGCGGAGCGGACCACGCCACGCTGTTCGTCACCGTCGACGACACCGGCGAGATGGTCGCCGTGGACTGGCGTGCGCCGGGTCAGACGCTCAACTTCTGCCCGTCGGCGGCTGCCGGTACGCACCCGTTCGCCGCCATGATCGCCGAGGCGGAACCCCTCCGTGAACCGCCGGACCGACCGCGCGGCGGGGCATGAACCGCTCGGTCGGACGCTCTCCTCTCCCGACACCAGGCTGACCCACAAAATCGCGAACAAGTCATCAACGATTACGCGACTGGGAACGCCATAAAATCGCGGTTGAAATAGCCATAAAAGCGCGGTTGCCTCGTTTGCGCACATATGCTGGGCCCCAGGGAGCGCCGTGGACGACCTTCTGACGCCGTCCGGATACATGCCTCGGGTCGCAGACCGCGAGGTGGAGCGGGCTTTGCGCGCCTCTCCGGCGGTTGTGGTCGAGGGGCCTCGCGCCTGCGGCAAGACGTGGACCGGGCGGCGGCACGCACGGAGCGAAGTTCCGTTCGATTCGGTGTTCGCTCATCGCCTGGCAGCGCAGGTTGCTCCGATGGAGGTATTGGAGGGGCCGGTGCCCCGTCTGCTGGACGAGTGGCAACTCGCTCCCGACGTGTGGAACGCCATGAGGCGGGCCTGCGACGACCGCGGCCGCAAGGGCCAGTTCATACTCACCGGCTCCGCCGATCCGCCGGACGCCACCACCCGCCACACCGGAACGGGCCGGATCGTACGAGTCCGGATGCGGCCCATGAGCCTCTACGAGAGCGGCGAGGCGAACGGCCGGGTATCGCTCGGGGACCTCCTAGAGGGCGGGCGAGCTTCGGCGCCGGAGTCGCCCATCGACCTGCGCGACCTAGTAGCCATCGCCTGCCGCGGCGGTTGGCCGGGCTTGCTGAACGATCTGCCTGAGGATGCGCAGCGCCAACTCCGCGCCTACCTGGACGAGACCTCTCGGACAGACGTCTCGCGGGTCGACGGCACTGGCCGCGACCCGGCGGGGGTGAGTCGCCTGCTGGCATCGCTGGGACGCAACGTCGCCACCGAGGTGACGCTGAAGACCCTGGGCGCGGACCTCGCCGGCGGCGAGGGGACCTTGCACGCAACGACTGTCAAGAGTTACCTCAGCGCCTTGTCGCGCCTTTTTGTGGCGGAGGAGCTCCCCGCCTGGAGGCCCCATCTGCGATCTCGCGCCGCCCTTCGCTCAACGCCGAAACGCTTCTTCGCTGACCCATCGCTGGCGGTGGCCTCTCTTCGCTCCAACGCCGATCAGCTAATGGCCGATCTGAGCTATTTCGGGCTGGTGTTCGAGTCGCTGGTTTGGCGCGACCTGAGCGTCTACGCGCAGGCCAACGGCTGGGAGCTGTCCCACTACCGCGACAGCACGGGCCTTGAGGTGGACTTGATCCTCACAAGCCTCGACTACCAGCGCTGGGCCGCCGTAGAGGTGAAACTGGGCGGTGAGGCTTTAGTGAACCGAGGCGTCGCAGCGCTGCGGAGGCTGCGCCAGCGGGTTGACGCCGATCGCATGGGCGAGCCGCGGAAGCTCGTCGTTGTCACCGCCGGCGGTTACGGCTTCGAGTATCCCGACGGCGTGGCGGTGGTGCCCATTACGGCTCTCGGCCCCTGACACGGAGCGCACGACGTTCCCTGAAACGGAGCGCAGGACGTTCCCTGAGACGGAGTGCAGGACGTTTTGCCCGAGAGCACCCGTTGGCTGCCATGATTACGGGCACCGAACCGCCGGGCCGATCAAGGAGCGGGGCATGAACCGTAGGACGAGCGGCGGACCCGGCGGGGCGCCATGACCTCGGTGCGCATCGGCATCGACACCGGCGGCACCTTCACCGACCTGATCGCCTTCGACGCCTCCGACGGAACCGTCAGCTCGCGCAAGGTGGCGTCGACGCCGGCGGCGCCGCTGCGGGCCTTCCTCGGCGCCATCGAGGCGTCCGGCGTCGCTGCCGGCGACATCTCCTTCCTGGTACACGGCACCACCGTCGCCACCAACGCCATGATCCAGCGGGCCGGCGCCCGGGTGGGCTTCATCTGCACCGCCGGCCACGAGGACATCCCCTACATCCAGCGCGTCAACCGGCAGTACCTCTACGACCTCACCTGGAACAAGCCACGGCCGCTGCTGGCGAGCCGGCGCGACTGCTTCGGCGTCGCCGAACGCATCACCGCCGACGGAGAGGTCCTGACGCCTCTGACCGCCGAAGCGATCGACGACCTCTGCGAGCGGCTCGCCGCCAACGGCGAACTCGAGGCGCTCGCTGTGTGCTTGCTGTTCTCGTACCTCAGGACTGACCACGAGGCGGCGCTGGCCGCCGCTCTCCGGGAGCGGTTCGGTGACCTGCCGCTGTCGGTGAGCCACGAGGTCGCCCCCATCTGGCGGGAGTACGAGCGCTCCAGCACGACCATCGCCGACGCCTACATCAAACCGCTCATACAGGGCTACGTGGCCAGCCTCGCCGACGGCCTGGCGGAAGCCGACATCGACGTGAACTGGGCGATGATGAAGTCCAACGGCGGCCTGATGAAGGCCGAGGCCGCCGCCGACCATCCCATCCACCTGGCCATGTCGGGGCCGGCGGGGGGCGCCGTGGCCAGCCGCCATGTGGCCGGCCTGCTGGGGCTCGAGAACGTGGTCACCATCGACGTGGGCGGCACGAGCGCGGATGTGGCGCTCGTCCTGGGCGGCGACGTGGGTTACACCACCTCCTACGAGGTGGAGTGGGGCATCCCCGCGGCGATCCCGCTCATGGACATCCACACCGTGGGGGCCGGGGGCGGGTCGATCGCCTACCTCAACGCGGGCGGTTTCCTGCAGGTGGGCCCCCAGAGCGCTGGCGCCGTCCCGGGGCCCGTCTGCTACGGCGCCGGCGGGCAGCAGGTCACGCTCACCGACGCCAACCTGGTGCTGGGCCGCCTCGACCCCGACTATTTCTGCGGTGGCGCCATGCGCCTCGACGAGGACCTCGCCCGCCGGGCGACCGCCGAGATGGCGGCGAGGCTGGACATGTCCCCGCTGGAGTTCGCGCACGCCGTCGTGGAGATCGCGGATGAGAACATGGCCAACGCCATCCGCATGGTCAGCATCGACCGGGGCCACGACCCGCGCCACTTCGCCCTGCTGGCCTTCGGCGGGGCCGGCCCGCTGCACGGCGCCGCGGTGGCGCGCAAGCTGCACATCCCCACCCTCGTGGTGCCGCCTTTCCCGGGCAGCTTCTCGGCGCTGGGGCTGCTGCTGGGCGACCTGCGCGTCGACAAGCTCTGGACCCAGTCGTTCCGCTCGGACCGCGTCGGCCCCGCGGAGGTGGCCGAGCGCTTCGCCACCATCGCCACCGCGGCCACCGAGGAATTGCGTGCCCAGGGCTTCGAAGGCGACTGCGAGCTGCGCTACGCCATCAACATGCGCTACCTGGGGCAGAACTACGAGACCGAGGTGGAGGTGCCGCCGATCGACGCGCTCGATGCCGACGGCGCCGCCGCGCAGCTGGAGCTGGCCTATCAGGCGTTCCACGACCGCCATCGGGCCATGTACGAGTACGTGATCGCCGACGCCGTCATTGAGATGGTCAGCTTCCGGGTCTCGGCCATCGGCGCCATCGCCCATCCGCGCCTCGCCCGCGTCCAGCCCGAGAGCGGCCATGCCGAGGCTGCCCGGCAGGTGTATTTCCGCGGCGACGGGCTGGTGGACTGCCGTGTGACCCACCGCCGCGCCCTGCCGCTCGACGAGGCGCTCGAGGGTCCGCTGATCGTCTCTGAGGAGGGTTCTACGACGCTCGTGGAACCGGGGATGCGCGTCCGCCGCACACCCGAGGACGTTCTGATCGTGGAGGTCGGCACATGACGGCGCTGAGTACGCCCCCGGAGGGCCGGCCGCCGGCCGCCGACCTCGCCATCGATCAGGTCACGCTCACGGTGATCGACAACTACCTGGCCACCACCTGCCGCGAGATGGGCATCGCCATGATGCGCACCGCCTACTCGCCGATGTTCAACGAGTCGCTGGACTTCTCCTGCGTCCTGTTCGACGCCAAGGGCCGCCTGAGCGCCCAGGCCGAGTTCTGCCCCTCCCAGATCGGCACGATCAAGTTCACCGTTGAGTGGATGATCGACGAGCTCGGCCCCGACATCTACCGCCCGGGCGACGTGATCATCATGAACGACCCCTACCGGGGCAGCGGCCACATTCCCGAGCACACCTTGTTGAAGGCGGTCTTCCACGGTGACGAGATCGTGGGTTTCGTGGCCAACTGCGCCCACCTGGCCGAGCCGGGTGCCAAGGCTCCCGGCGGGCTGGCGGGCGACGCCACCGACATCTTCCAGGAGGGCCTGCGCATCCCGCCGCTGTGGCTGCAGCGCGAGGGCGTACCGCAGGAGGACGTCTGGAAGATCATCTTCGCCAACCATCGCACGCCGAAGGTCACCTACGGGGACCTCATGGCCATGGTCGGCTCGCTGAACGTGGCCGAGCGCCGCCTCACCGGCCTCATCGACACCTACGGCTACGACACCGTCACCACCGCCACCGAGGATCTGATCAACATCGCCGAGCGGCGCATGTCCGAGGAGATCCGCCGCATCCCCGACGGCGAGTACCGCTTCAGCGACATCATCGAGGACGACGGGGTGGCCGAGGGGTCCTACGTCATCGACTGCACCGTCGTGGTGGACGGCGGCAACGTGGCGTGCGACTTCACCGGCTCCGACGGCCAGGCGGCCGGACCCATGAACGCCACCTACGCCGTGACGGCCTCGGCGGTCTACAACGCCTTCATGCACATCACCGACCCCACCATCCCGCGCAACGAGGGCTGCTACCGGCCCATCAACATCATCGCCCCGCCGGGCACCATCGTGAACTGCGAGTTCCCGGCGCCGCTGGTGGGGGGCAACACCGAGGTCTCGCCCCGCATCACCGACATCATCTTCGGCGCCCTAGCCGATCCGCTGCCCGAGCGCATCCCCGCCTCCCTCGGCGGCACCTCGTGCTGCTTCCTGTTCGGCGGCCAGCACCCCGACAACGATGATCTCTACTCGCACTTCCATTTCGAGGGGATCGGCTGGGGCGGCCGGCCGGCTGCCGACGGCAACAGCCAGGTCATCGTGATCAACGGCAACTGCCGCAACACGCCGGTGGAGGTCTTCGAGTCGCGCTACCCGCTGCGCGTGGACTCTTACCGGCTGCTGGAGGACTCCGGCGGGCCGGGACTGAACCGGGGCGGCCTGGGCATCGAGCGCGTCCTCACCATGGCGGCCGACGAGGTGACCGTCAGCGCCATCTTCAACCGGATGCGCGTCGACCCCTTCGGGATCCACGGCGGCAAGCCGGGCGCCAACAGCGGCATCTTCGTGCGGCTCGCCGGCGAGGAGTCCTGGAGCACGTTCAGCGAGAAGTTCGGCACGATGTCGCCGTCCAAGTTCTCCAACATCCGCCTGCGCCGCGGCGACCAGGTGAGGATCGTGGCGCCGGGCGGCGGCGGCTGGGGCGATCCGCTGGAGCGCTCCGCCGACAGGGTGGTGGCCGACGTGGCGGAAGGGCTCGTCACCCCCGAGGCGGCGCAGCGCGACTACGGACTGACCGTCGAGCGACGCAACGGCGCCTGGGACGCCACCCCGACAGCGGCGAGGGGCGGCGACTCGTGAGCCGGCGCGGCGACGCTGCGCCCGCCGCGGCGAGGGCGGCGACGCCATGAGCGGCCGCTGGATCGAGCGGGAGCCCATGTACCTGTCCTTCGACGTGTACAACTGCGCTTACTGCGGCAAGAACGTGCCCCGCCACGTCTGGCTGGAGGACATCGACGGCGACGACGTGCCGTTCTGCACCCCCGAGGTGGCCGACATCCACCAGCGCACCCGCCTGCGCAGCGATCCCACCACCCGCCGCCCCGACGCGGACCTGGGCATCACCGAGCAACTCCGGCTGGTGCGCCAGAACTGCAAGGCCCTGCGCCGGGACTAGCCGCGGAGTCGACGGGTGCAGATCTTCGAACCCGACGACCTGAAGTTCACCTACAGCGGTGAGCACACCCCCATCGGCGCCGTCGATCCGGGTGAGACGTTCGTCGTCGAGACCGAGGACTGCTTCACGGGCCGCTTCCGCCGGCCCGACGGGTTCACGCCGGAGAACCTCACCTGGGTGCTGGAGAACCTCGACGGGGTGACCGGCCCCATCGCCGTGGCGGGCGCGCGGCGCGGCGACGCCGTGGCGGTGACGCTGCACAAGGTGGAGGTCACGACGCCCGGCAGCGTCGCCTGGAGCCGCTGCGAGGCCGCTTCGCCGGTGGACTGGTGGGGCGAGTGGTACGCCTGCGACGGCCTCGAGGTGCGTGACGGCCACGTGCATGTCGGCGAGCTGCGCATCGCGGCCCGCCCGCTGGTGGGCTGCATCGCCACGGCGCCCGATCGTGAGACCGTCTTCTCCAAGATGCAGGGCCGCTACGGCGGGAACATGGACTGCAACGAGGTGCGCGAGGGTGCGACCGTCGTGCTGCCCGTCGAGGTGGACGGCGCCTACCTCTACTTCGGCGACAGCAAAGCCCGGATGGGCGACGGCGAGGTGGTCCAGTCGCCGGAGGTGGGGACCCGGCTGGAGGTGTCGGTGGCGGTGGGGCCACGGCCGCCGGGGATGGGCTGGCCGCGCATCCTGAGTGCCACCCAACTGGTCACGGTGGTGTCGGCCCGAAGCATCGACGACGGATCCAAGCTGGCGTTCGCCGAGATGCTGGCGTGGTGCGAGTCCACCTCGGGGTTGTCGCGTGCCGACACCGCGCTGGTTCTGGGCATGATCGCCGACGTCGGCATCTGCCAGGTCGCCAACTCCCTGCCGACGGCCCGCTGCACCGTAGACCGCGCCGAACTGCCCTGGGAGTTGCCCGCTCTCTGAATCCGGCCGGCGAGGTGTGGCATGGAGTGTGGCCGCTAATGGTGCTCGGGATAGCGGAGTGAGACGTTGTCGTGGTTCAGCCCGGTCTCGTGCGTGGGCAGCCGGGCCCGGAACATCTGCTCCATCATCTCCCGCGGTACGAGGCAGTCATCGCAGGCGTCGGAGCCAGCGACCACCTGCAGGGCAATCACGCCGGGTCGCAGGGAGACCTCGAGTGCGTAACCGTCGGCCTCCAGCGCGCCGGTGAGTGGGCGCAGCAGTTGGCGGATGCGGTGCTCGCTGGTCACGAACCGATCCCGAGCAGTTCCCTGTAGCGGGGGGTCGTCATGGGTCGCCGGCCCAGCAGACCGGCGATGCCCGAGACGGTTTGCAGCGTCTCCAGGTTGGAGTTCACGAGGTCGTCCCGGTGCGGGTACTGCCACACGGTGTCCTCCATCCCGATCCTCACGTGCAGACCCATGAGCATCGCCAGCGTTACGAGATACACCGACGCTCGCCCCGCGGCGCAGACCGAGATCACCGACTCCGGGTCGATGTCGTGGATCGAGTCCACGATGCGCATGAGACCCTGGATCATCTGGCGTGGATTGTGCATCGGGCTGCAGCCGGGCAGGGCGGGAAGCACGACCCAGTACAGCGGTCCCCGGACCAGCCCCGACTTGACCAGGTAGCGGTCGGCATTGTCCACGTCGGCGTCGGTGTACACGGCGATCTCGGGCTTCACGCCCGCGTCCTGCAGGATGCGCGCCTTCTCGATCATGACCGCCGGCGGCTTGGCGAACAGCGTGTCGCCGACGAACGTAGCCGTCGTGTTCACGGGCGATCCGGTGACCAGTCCCGACTCGCTGAGGCGCTGCATGTCCTTCCAGTCGTCGGGGCCGATCGCCACCTCGCCGGCCGAGATGTAGAGGTCGTCGTAGTCGGCGTGGAGCGGCTCCAGCACCGTCACGAAGCGCTCCAGGTCGAGGATCGAGAACTCCAGCTCGTTGCGCACGTGGATGTGCAGCGAGGTTGCGCCGGCATCCATGCACTCGCGGGAGGCCTGCAGGATCTCGTCGGTGCTGATCGGCTGCGCCGGGTTGTCCCGGCTCATGAAGAAGCCGCCCGTGACGGCCACCGAGATTGCCACCTCGTCGGGAATCGGCCAGCGGGGCGCCACGTCCACGTCCGCGTAGCGCGAGGTGAACGGGTTCGTGATGTCGGGGAGGCCGTACGGCTTCAGGACGGCCCGGGTGTTGCTTCGGCCGAGGTACTGCCGCACCCGGTCCCAGTTGATGCGGTCGTGCTGCACGAGAGCTCCTTTCGATTCCAGTGCTCGCGAGGGTCCTGCCGGCGGGTGCCACGACGGGCGAATGCCGGTCCCGCCGACGGTCAGTCCAGTTTGTACGGGCGGAAGCCTCCGTCCACTTGCACGATGTCGCCAGTGACGAATGACGCCGCATCCGAGAGAAGGAACAGTACGACCTCGGCGATCTCCTGCGGCGTGGCGAATCGGTCCACGGCGTGCGTGGCCCGGGCGGCGTCGCCGTCCACGAGTCCCGACGCCACCGCCCGCTCCAGCAGCGGCGTGGCGACCATGCCCGGCGCCACGCAGTTGACGCGAATGTCGTGCTCGGCCCACTCCACGGCCAGGACCTGCGTGAGCCCGCCGACGCCCGCCTTCGACGCCGTGTAGGGCGAACGACCGGGAAAGCCGAACCACATCGCGATCGAGCCGACCGTCACGATCGAGCCGCCGCCGGCGTGGCGCATCGATCGTCCGGCCGCCTGGCACCAGTAGAAGGTGCCCGACAGGTTCACGTCGATGACGCTCCGCCAATCCGCGGCGGCCATCGTGAAGCTGTCGCCGGCGATCTGAATGCCCGCGCAGGTCACCAGATGGCCGATGGGCGAGCGCCAGGCCAGGATCTCCTCGGCGGCGCGGTTCACAGCGTCCGGGTCGGTCACATCCGACAGCACGAGGCGCACCCGGGCGCCGTGGAGCCGCCGGAGTTCCTCGGCTTGGCCCTCATCGCGGTCGACCAGGGCGCAGGAGACACCCGGCCGGCGCTCCAGCAGGCTCTGGGCGACTTGCAGGCCGATGCCGCTGGTCCCGCCGGTGATGACCGCCACGCTCATGAGTCGCCTCCCAGACTTCGGGCCACGATCGCTCGGTGGATGTCGTTGGCTCCGTCCACGATCTGGTTCACGGCGGCTTCACGCGCCAGGCGCTCCACCGTGCCGCTCTCGAGAAATCCCCAGCCCCCCAGCAGCTGCATGGATTCCTGCGTGACGTATCGGGAGGTCTCCGAGGCGAGCACCTTGGCCGCCGAGACGGCCGGCTCGGCGGACGCTCCGGCGTCGTCAGCGGCGGTGTCCAGTTCGCCTGCAGCGGTCTGGAGGTAGGCGGCCGTGGCACGAACCCGCACGGCCAGGTCGCCCAATCGCTGCTGCACCGCCCCGAGCCGGTTGAGCGGCCGACCGAACCGCTCGGTGCGGTCCGTGTAGTCCACAGCCAGATCCAGCGCCTCCTCGGCGCCGCCGAGCGCCAGCCCAGCGGTGTTCAGCCTGCTGCCCAGGAGATGCGGCCGCAGCTCCGCCATGCCCTTGCCGGGCGTGCCGATGAGGTGCTCGGCCCCCAGGAGGCAGTCGCCGAACGTCGCCTCGCAAAGGTCGAGACCGCGCAGTGCCAGTGTGGGGCCCATCGATTCGATCTTCACGCCGGGCGCGTCGGTCGGCACCACCAGCATTGAGGTGCCGTCGCCGTGACGTGCCAGCACCAACAGGTAGGGCAGCCGGTTGGCGTTGGGCAGGAAGGCCTTCGTGCCGTCCAGCCGCAGGTCGGCGCCCACGGGGGTCACCGTGCTGGCCAGGCGTGACAGGTCGTTGCCCGATCCCGCCTCGTTGATCGCCAGCATCGACAGGCAGCGGCCGTCGTGGATGGGAGCCCCCCAGCGCTCCCACTGCGCGTCATCGGCGTGGGCGCCGAGGTAACCGGCGACGACGTTGTTCACCAGCACGGCCCCGAATGCTCGGTACACGCGTCCGAGGGCTCGGGCCACATGGACCACCTCGGTCCACGGTCGGGGTTCGCCGCCGCGCCCCTCCGGGGTGCGCAGCGCGCTCAGCCCGAGGTCGCGAGCCAGGTCCTCGAACGTGCCTGCCGGGATGCCGTGGCGCTCCCAGCCGGCCACGTTCGGAGCCACCGCAGCGCGCGCCGCGGCGCAGAGAGCCCTCACCTCGGCCGGTGGCTTCACGCCGCGCGGTCCCAGTCGATCCGGCGGGTCACGCCCTTGGACAGGCAGAAGCCCGAGAAGAACACCGAGTGCGAGGCGTTGCCTTCGGTGCCGCCGGCCACGAGAAGGTTCAGATCCTCGGGCGACTCGCAGATGAGCACTCGATCGCCGTCGGTCGTCCAGTCCCCCTGGGGGATGTTGCCCTCCGGCGGGTAGTCGCTGAGGGGCACCTTGGCGGCTTCCCAGAGTTCGGCGCGCAGTTGCCGCTTGGTGTAGCCGGCGCGCACGAAGACCCCGGCATGCGCCGGGCTCATCATCAGGTTGGGCGTGCCGCGTGAGAAGAACTGGCTGGTGGCCGTGCTGCGCATGGTCTTGGCGAGCATCTTCAGAAGCGACGGGGCCGTCCACCATACGGCGGTGCTGTTGATGACCGACTCGATGCCCGCCACCGTGACGGTGGAGGCCGACGCGTCGTAGCCCTTGGTGACGTGCAGTGCTTCCCAGGGGCTGGACTCCTCGTCCTCGGCGATGCAGAGTGAGTACTTGGCGGGGCTGCCGTGAGTGGCCTGATCGATGCCCACGTAGGCCCCGCCGACGTTGCGCATGGCCAGGCGGATCGCTCGCCCGATGGTGGCGTTGGCGCGGTTGCCCGGGCCCAGGAGGTTGCGGTCAGTGTTCATGCCGATGGCCCGCCGTATCGGCCCGTTCACGATCAGGAGCGGCGTGGCCGGGTTGGTGGTGGCCTGGACGGCGTGCAGGTTGAACAGTTGCTCGCACATGGCCGAGACGGCGGCCACGATCACCGGCATGTATTCCGGACGGCACCCCGCCATGACCGCGTTGACGGCCAACTTCTCAACGGTCGCCACGCCACGCTCGGGGTCCATGACGCCGACCTCGTGATCGGCCCGCATTCCCGAGCCGGCCACCATCGCGGCCACGCGCGCCGGCGTGGGCAGGACCACCGGCAGCCCGTCGCTGAGATCCTGCTCGTGGAAGTACTCCTGGAGTTCGTCGGGCCCCGCGGCCGCCGGAACGTCCAGGGAGCGAGAGGTCAGCGATCCGATCGCCATAGCGGCATCAGGCGTCGCATGCAGCCTCGATCATGGGCAGCAGCTCCTGCTGCACCGCATTGACGACGATGGGTCGCAACTCCTCCATCGGCAGCACTTCGGTGTCGTGGGGCAGCACGATCATCGGCAACTCAGGCATTCCCCGGCTCTGCATCGTCGCCTCGGCGAGCTCCACGAACGCCTCGGTGATGATCACCACCGTCGCGACGCCCCGCCGTCTCAGTTCTGTTCCGTCGTGGCAACTCCACGCTGTGCAGGCTCCTCAATTGCCGAGCCCCAGGATGGCGTAGTGGCTGCCGTCGGTGACCTCGTCGAGCACCTCCGGGGGCGTTGGCTCGGAGTGCTTGATGCGCCAGTGGCGCACCTGCCCGATCCGGGGGTGTGGCGCCAACTGCTCGTCGACTATGGCGGCGATGCGGGTCATGCTCTCCCACCGGGAATTGAGGATCGAGACGTTGATCTCCGCAGCCTCGATAGGCTTGAGCTCATCGGCCTCCTCGAGGCGGCGGAACTCCTCGGCTCGGGGATCGAGAATGGTTGTCATTGGCTGCTCCCTTCGGGGATCGTGATGTTTGATAGTTGCAGGTGCTGGTGAGCGCCGAACACGTCCTTGCAGTCCGGGTCGGAGGAGGGGATGTCCTTCACGATGGTCACCTTGAAGGCCATCGGCCCGTCAAGGAAGTAGATGCCGAGCACCCCGGCGGGCTCCAAGCCGTACAGCGCCGCGATGTCGGTGGCGTTGATGGCCCCCGACTCCTTCACCCGCTGGTAGGTCTCGGCGTCGTCGAAGAAGACGTCGAACGTGGTGTTGAAGGGGTCGCAGTTCTTGCTGCGCAGCGTCTTCGCCAGGTCTCGTAGGGTCGCCATCACGCACTCCTCGGGAACGACATGATCTCGGTGGGGAACAGCTCCAGCGGATCGTCGATCTCCAGCAGGTGCCAAACGTTGAACGCGAACGCCGGCCCCACGTTGATGGTGGGTGGCGCGAAGCGAGTGGCCAGATTGCCGGCCGTCGTCTGGCGGTGCGGGTACGGCTTGATCCAGAGTTCCATGCAGATGTAGTAGGCCAGGTTCTCCGCCAGCGCCTGCGTCTCGGCGATCACGTCCACCAGCAGCCCGATCTCGTGGGGCACCGCGTCGATCAAGGGTTCGTTGGGCCCCAGCACGCCGTTGCGTCCGTATTGATCGAACGTCACCGTGTAGTGCTTGCCCTCGTCCAGGTGGCCGAACCGATCGGAGCCCTTGATGGCGGCGCGTACGTTCTCGAGGAATCCGTCGAGCTCGGCGATGAAGCGCGGCTCGCGGACCCCGAAGAATGCGACCGTTCGGTAGCCCCTGCGCCGGGCGCCCTCCAGTTTCACCGTGTACGGCTCGTCCACCCAGAGGGCTCCGGTCGAGAGCACGCCGTTGCCGTCCACGGCCTCGTACGTGGCGTGCGTCAGGTCCAGGTAGCCGCCCGGGTTGCGCTCCATGAAGGGGTTGTCCCGCTCGTACATGGAGTGACCGGCGATGGATCGCGGGGTGGCGCGCTGGTTGGCGCTGAGGGGGTAGACCTCGATGCCGTCGTGGCGCAGTATCCCGTAGATGGGCTCGCTGGGGTCGCCCGGCGTGAGCGCCAGTCCGGCGCACTCCAGGACCTTCGCCATGTGCGTGGTGGCGCCGCGCGGGAAGCCGGCCGCCAGAGGCGGTGCCATGTACACGCCCACGTCCAGCGCCCGGCCGGTGATGACGCCGTCCACGCCGCGAGCCAGCGCCGCCATGATCGGCTCGGGCCCCATCTGTGCGACCACGTGGGTGGACTGCTCCACCTCCTCGGGCGTCAGCCACTCCACAAGGGCGGGGCTGTCCACGGCCCGGCGGGCCCTGGCCCCGTCGCGCAGCCGCTGAGCCAGGTCGGAGCGGTCCAGTTCGCCGTCGATGACGCCGATGGTGAGATCCAACTCCTCCTCCACCGCCACCTCGTCGACCCGCTCGAGGCAGGCGTCCAGTTGCATGCGGCCGCCGGCGATGCCGACCGAGAGCACGAAGGGAATGCTCCGCTCGTGGGCGAAGCGCAGGTAGGGGCGGATGTTCTCCTTGAAGTTCTCGGTGGTGAACTGGGTGCCGCTTCCCAGCATGTACGGGCCGAAGTCCATGCCGGTGCCCTGCGAGCAGATGGCATCCACGCCCCGGCGGTCAGCCTCGGCCAGCAACTCCTCCACCTGCGGATGCACGGGTATGTGGTTGACGAAGGACAGGATGCGGAACGTCTCGTTGCTCATGGCGTCTCGATTCGGGGAATGTTGGCGGGCATGCGGGTGACGGCGGCGACGCTGCAGTGGTCGTGGCGTTCAGTCAAAGAATAGGTCCACGGGTCCGAGAACCAGGCTTGGCACGAACGCCACGATGAGGGCGTCCACGATCAGGATGCCGACGAACGGCAGCACGGCTCGGATGAGTTGCGCCGAGGGGATCCCGGCGATCTTGGAGTTTACGAAGAGCAGCACCCCGTAGGGCGGCGTCAGCAGGCCCACCGCGATCGACGCCATGAACATGACCCCGTAGTGGGTGGGGTCCATGCCGATCTGCGTGGCGATGGGCTCGAGGATCGGATACAGGACCAGCACGATCGGCACCGTCTCCAGGAACGTGCCGATGATGAGCAGCAGCAGGATCATCAGGAGGATGACGACCGTCCGGCTGTCGGAGACGCCCAGCATGAAGTCGGCGAGCTTCTGAGGGACGCGGGTGTAGGTGAGGTACCAGCCGAAGGCCTGTGCGGTGGCCACGATCACGAAGACCACCGAGGCGAACATCGCCGAGTCGCTCAACGACTTCATGAAGCTCTTCCAGCCGAGTTCGCGGTAGATGAACGCTGAGACCGCCAGGGCGTACACCACCGCCACGGCGGCCGCTTCCGTGGCGGTGAACACCCCGCCGAGAATGCCCACCATGATCACCACGGGGAAGATCAGCGCCGGCAGCGCTATCCAGGTGAGCCGGCCCATCCGTTGCCAGCTCCAGGACTTGCGCTGCGCCTGCCACTCGCCCTTGGGTCGGGTGAGGTATCCCACGGTGGCCAGCGACAGCGCGATGAGCAGGCCCGGGAGGTACCCGCCCACGAACAGCTTCGTGACCGACACGCTGGTTGCGGCCCCGGCCAGGATCATGGGCACGCTGGGCGGGATGATGATGCCGATGGAGCTGCTGGCGGCGGTGACCGCCGCCGAGTAGGCGGTCGGATAGCCTTGCCGCTTCATCTCCGGAACCAGCACCGAGCCGATGGCGGCTGAGTCGGCGGTGGCCGACCCGGAGATCCCGCCGAAGAACATCGAGCCGAACACGTTCACATACACCAGACGCAGCCGGCTGAAGCCGAAAAGGTTGTCCACCCAGCCGACGAGTCGCTGCGACACCCCGCCCACGAGGATGAGGTTGCCGGCCAGCACGAACAGCGGGGCGGCGAAGAGCACCAGCGAGTCGATGCCGATGATGGAGTTGCGGACCACCTCCAGCATCGTGAGACGCGGCTCCAACAGGATTCCCACGATGGTGGCGCCGGCCAGGGACGCAAAGATCGGGACGCGGAGGATCAGCAGCCCGAACAGGGTCAGGAACACGAAGAAGAGTTCCACCGGCGCCTAGTCCTCGCCGGATGGGGCGTCGTCGGCCAGCCCGGCGGCCGACAGCACGCTCTCCATGGCGGTCACCTCGCGGCCACGACTGCGTATCAGGCCCACGATCTCGTCGATGCCCACAATCGCGGCCATGCCGGCTCCCACCGGTGCCGCCACGTACTGCCAGGCTCGTGAGATCTGGGTGACCGGCATCTTCTGGTCGGCCACTCGTTCCACCAGGTCGATGCCCTTGAACAGGAAGAAGACCAGAACCCCCCATTTCACGCCGGTGCTGAGGAACCGAAGCCAGGGGCGATCCTTCAGTACGTCGATGACCAGTTGCTGGCCCTTGATCGTCGGAACCAGTCCGAGGAACACCAGCCAGATCAGGATGATGCGCGGGAACTCCTCGGCCCATGTGATGGGGTTCGTGAAGACGAACCGCATCACCACCTGTAGGAACAGGATCCCCGTGAGGACGGCGAGCACGAGGCCGAGCAGCACCCGCAGGTGCTGCTCGAGCCTCGTGCTCGCGGAGTGAAGCCGCTCGGCGAGCCGTTTGGGAAGCCCACTCAACGCGTCGATGCCTCTCCTCGGTCTTGGCTGTGGCTCTCTGCCTCGGTGCTATCCGGCGACGTCGCGGATGCGTTCCACCCAGCCGGCCAGGCCGGGGTTCTCGGCGTACAGCGGGGCGACGGCCTCCCGGAACGGAGCCTTGTCGACCTCGGTGATGCTCCAGCCCTGGTTGGAGAGTTCGGCGACGTAGCCGGCGTCGTCGGCGATGGACCGCTGCCGCTGATGCGTAACCGCCTCCAGAGCGGCGCGCTTCACCAGGCGTTGACCTTCGGGCCCCAAGCGCTCCCACATGTCCTGGGAGCCGACCATCATCAGGGCGGCGTAGATGTGCTCGGTGAGCGAGAGGTGCTCAAGGGGCGTCTCGTAGTACTTCTGGGTGACGGCCGCGAAGATCGGCGCCTCGGTGGCGTCCACGACGCCGTTCTGCAGCGACGTGAAGATCTCCGGGCCCGGGATGGGCGTCGGAGTGGCCCCTAGGAGCTCCATGGTGTTGATGTAGAGATCCGACTCGGGGACGCGGATCTTGATGCCATTGAGGTCAGCGGGGGTGTTGATGGGCCGCGGGGCGGTCATCATCGAGCGGAACCCGAACTCGCCGAAGGCCAGTCCCTTCAGGTCCACGCCGTCCAGCAGTGCCAGGAGGTCCTCGCCGACGGGTCCGTCGAGGGTGGCGAAGACGTGGTCGCGGTCGTCGAAGAGGTACGGCAGGTTCAACACGCCGAACTCCGACACGAAGGACTCCATGATTCCCGCCAGGACCACGGCGATGTCCACCGAGCCGATCTGGGCGCCCTCCACGAGCTCGCGCTCGCCGCCGAGCTGCCCGCTCGGGAACACCTCAACGGTGAATCGGCCGTCGGTGCGTTCCTCCACGAGTTCCTTGAACTTCACCGAGGCGATGTCGGCGAACCCGTCGGGCGCGCCCGAATGGCCGACACTCAACGTCAACTCCGGCAACGCCTCCACGTCGGTGGCCGGGGACGTGCCTCCCACAACGCCGCGGATGCGTTCCACCCAGCCGGCCAGGTCGGGGTTGGCGTCATACAGCGGGGCGACGGCCTCCCGGAAGGGGGTCTTGTCGACCTCGGTGATGCTCCAGCCCTGGTTGGAGAGTTCGGCGACGTAGCCGGCGTCGTCGGCGATGGACCGCTGCCGCTGATGCGTAACCGCCTCCAGAGCGGCGCGCTTCACCAGGCGTTGACCTTCGGGCCCCAAGCGCTCCCACATGTCCTGGGAGCCGACCATCATCAGGGCGGCGTAGATGTGCTCGGTGAGCGAGAGGTGCTCAAGGGGCGTCTCGTAGTACTTCTGGGTGACGGCCGCGAAGATCGGCGCCTCGGTGGCGTCCACGACGCCGTTCTGCAGCGACGTGAAGATCTCCGGGCCCGGGATGGGCGTCGGAGTGGCCCCTAGGAGCTCCATGGTGTTGATGTAGAGATCCGACTCGGGGACGCGGATCTTGATGCCATTGAGGTCAGCGGGGGTGTTGATGGGCCGCGGGGCGGTCATCATCGAGCGGAACCCGAACTCGCCGAAGGCCAGTCCCTTCAGGTCCACGCCGTCCAGCAGTGCCAGGAGGTCCTCGCCGACGGGTCCGTCGAGGGTGGCGAAGACGTGGTCGCGGTCGTCGAAGAGGTACGGCAGGTTCAACACGCCGAACTCCGACACGAAGGACTCCATGATTCCCGCCAGGACCACGGCGATGTCCACCGAGCCGATCTGGGCGCCCTCCACGAGCTCGCGCTCGCCGCCGAGCTGCCCGCTCGGGAACACCTCAACGGTGAATCGGCCGTCGGTGCGTTCCTCCACGAGTTCCTTGAACTTCACCGAGGCGATGTCGGCGAACCCGTCGGGCGCGCCCGAATGGCCGACACTCAACGTCAACTCCGGCAACGCCTCGGTGTCGGCCGGCACCGGCGGTGCGGCCGGAGCCGGTGCCGGCTCGGCCGGGGCCGGACTCGTGGCCGGGGAACTGTCCTCGCCTCCGCAGGCCCCGGCGACAAGGGCGAGCGTAAACAGTAGAAATCCAATCTTCCGCACAGGTCTTCCTCCTCGGATTGCGGCTGTAGGTCGGCGTCGGACACTAGTCCCGAGTGCGATGGCTGCCAAGCAAGCGTCTGGTCGAACGGGTGTGCGGTTCGTACACTGGTGCCGTGCCCGCAAGCCGGACCGCCAGCGCTGCGACGCAACCGACCGGTCCCGCGCCGGGTGGAGATTCGCTGGGCGAGCGCTTCGCCGCTGTGCTGTTCGACGACGCCGAGCCGTTCGATCTCTACCGCGAGGCGCGGTCGTCGGAGCCGGTGTTCTGGAGCGAAGCAGCCGCAAGCTGGGTCGTGACCCGTCACGCCGACGTCAGGACGGTGTTCGAGGACGGGGCGCGTTTCGAACCCCTGGCCTTCGGCCCCGGGTCATCGATGATCCATGGCCGTGTCATCCTGCACATGGAGGGCCGCGAGCACAGCTTCCATGCCGGTTTGCTGGGTCGCTGGATTCGCAGCAGGCGCCGCATGGAGGGCGACCTTCGGGAGTTGGCGGAGCGGATCACCGGGCGCATCGTGGCGAGCCTTCCCGTGGGCGAGCCCGTGGATCTGCACGAGGTCCTGAACACCGAGATGCCCATGGAGATGACCGCCACCTTCATGGGCATTCCGGAAGTGGCGGCCTTCCGGCAGTGGTACGACGCCATCGGTAAAGCGAGCGTGTCGAACATCCGCAACGATCCCGAGGTGGAGCGCCGGGGTCGCAAGGCCCGCGCCGAATTGGGGGAATGGCTGGAGTCGGTCATCCGTGCAAAGCGGGCCGAGCCCGGCGACGACCTGCTGTCGGACTTGTGCACGGCTCGATTCGAGGGGGCGCCGCTCAGCGACGACACGATTACCTCGGCCTGCTCGCTGCTGCTGGCCGCCGGCGTGGAGACCACCTCTCGGGCGCTCTCGAACCTTCAGAAGGCACTGCTGGTGAACGGTCTCTGGGAGAGGCTGCGGGTCGAGTCTCAGCTGGTCGTGCCGGCCTGTGCGGAATCGCTCCGATACAACGCACCGGCACACGGGCTGGTGCGCCAAGCCGCCGTCGACACGCAACTGGGGGGCGCGGAGCTTGCTGCGGGCGCCAAGCTCTTCGCGCTCGTGGGCTCGGCGAACCGGGATCCTGCGGTGTTCGCGGACCCGGAGCGCTTCATCATCGACCGCTTCAGGGAGGATGCGTTCCGGCAGTTCACGCCGAAGGCCGACATCCTGCCGTTCGGCGCCGGGGCTCACCACTGCACCGGCTCGCTACTGGCGCGCCTGGAGATGGAGGTGGTGATGCGCCATCTACTGGAGCGCTTCGAGCGGGTGGAGTTCGCCGGGGACGTGCCCGGCGACACCGGGTACGTGTTGCGGGGTCCCCGGCACGTTCGCGTCGTGCTGGCGGACTAGCACCTGCCGGCAGTGCTGGACTGCCTGTGAGTCTGGTCCCACACCTGCTGCGGCGCGCCGCGGCGAAAGCTCCGCGGCGACTGGCGGTCGTCATCGACGAAGGCCTCCGGTTGAGCTACGCCGAGTTGCTGGCCCGTAGCGAGAATCTGGCGGCGTGGCTGGCCGGCCGGGGAGTTCGGCGGGGCGACCGCGTGGTGGTGCGGGCAGCGGCCGGTGTCATGCACTTCGATGCCAATCTGGCGGCCGCACGGTTGGGTGCGGCCTGCGTGCCCGTGCCCGTCACGATGGCCGCGGCGGAGGCCGCACGCCTGCTCGACGACGCGCGACCTGCCCTGGGGCTGGCCGACGCCGACGGCGCGGTGGGATTGCGGCGCGCCGGACTCGAGACCCTGGTGGCCGATTCCCCCGATTACCGGGCAGCGGTGTCTCTGCGGCAGCCGGACACCACCGAGGCCTCGCTCCCGCTTCCCGATCCGAGCGATACGGCGTTGATGATCTACACCAGCGGCACCACCGGCGACCCGAAAGGGGTCTGCCTAAGCCAGGCGGCGGTCACCCGGAATGCCGCCATGGCCGAACGAGATCAGGGCTTCGGCTCTCACGAGGTCTACCTCAGCTCGACGCCGCTGTACCACGCCACCGCAGGGCTGCGGATCTTCACGATGCTCCACGGCGCGCACACCCACGTCGTGCTGCCTCGCTTCTCGCCGGAGGGGTGGCTGCGTGTCGTGGAGAGTGAACGGATCACCGGCACGATCGCCGTGCCGACACAGATCCAGCGGATCCTGGATCACCATGGCTACCGCCGAGCTCGGCTGAGGTCACTGCGGCTGCTGGTGTACGGCGCCGGCCCGAGCGCGCGGTCGCTGATCCTGCGGATGCGCCGGGAATTGCCGTGTGGCCTCTACCACGGCTACGGGCTGACCGAGTCCTGTGCGGTCGTCTGTGGGTTCAACGCTGCGGATCACCGGGCGCTGACGGGTCCCGACGATCCCCGTCTCGGCTCGATCGGTCGGCCGCTGCCAGGCGTGGAGGTGCGGCTACGCAGACTCGATGGCGGCGACGCCGTCACCGGAGAGGTGGGCGAGATCTTGGTTCGCGCACCGAAGCTCATGTCGGGGTACTGGGACGATCCCGCGGCCACCGCGGAGGTCCTCGCCGACGGTTGGCTGCGCACCGGCGATCTGGCCACCGCCGACGCAGGCGGGTACCTCACGCTTGCGGGCCGGACCAAGGACGTCATCATCTCCGGTGGTGTCAACGTCCATCCCGCCCAGATCGAGCGTGTGTTGGCCGGCCATCCCGATGTTGCCGAGGTGGCGGTCTTCGGTGTGCCCGACCCCGAGTGGGGCGAAGTGCCGGTCGCCGCCGTCCGGACCTCGCTCGGAAGCAAACTCCGGCCCGAGGACGTGGCCAACCTCGTGGCCGCCCAACTCGACCGCCGCAGCCGACCCCGCCAGGTGGTCTTCGTCGAGGAGTTCCCGCGCACCGACACCGGCAAGATTCGCCGCCAGGACCTGCCGTGCCTGCTGGAATGATCTTCCGATCGTCCTGGGGCAGCCGCCGGACGTCTCATGCCGCGGGTGGGGGCTCGGTTCAAGTGGTGCGTTCCGGCATGGACAGCGGTCTCAGCCAGATCGGCGACCTACAACTAGGCCCGCAGGCCGCCGTCCAACACCAGGCAGGTTCCGGTCATGTATTCGGGCGCCTCGCAGGCCAGATAGCGGACGGTCTCGGCCACTTCGTCGGGGTCGGCGTAGCGGCCCAGCGGCACCATGTGGGCGTACTCGGTGGGCAGGTCCAGATCACCGAGAGACGAGACGATGCGGTCGACCATCGGCGATTCCACGAAACCGGGGCAGACGGCGTTGACGGTGATTCCCGCCGGTCCCAACTCCAGCGCCAGCGAGCGCGTGAGACCGACCACGGCGTGCTTGGAGGCGTGGTAGACGCCGGTGAAGGCGCCGCCGGCCAGCCCGGCGCCCGAGGCCAGGTTCACGATCCGGCCGCCGCCGGCGGTTTTGAAGATCTCAGCAGCGGTGCCGCAGAGCCAGAACAGGCTCATGACGTTCACATCGAACGTCCGGCGCACGTCGTCGGGATCGAGCGCCTCAACCGGGGCGGTCGGACCTTCGATGCCGTGGGCGTTGACCAGCACGTCGAGGCCGCCCAATGACTCCTGTGCATCACCGACGGCGGCCCGGGCGTCTTGCGCGTCGGTCACGTCGACTGGAATCGACACGACCGATCCGTGCCCGGCTGTTGTTTCGTCGGTGAGTTCGGCGGCCAGAGAGGCCAGCCCCGCCGCGTCGACGTCGCTGAGAGCCAGATGGCAGCCACTCGACGCCAGATGGGCCGCAATCCGCCGCCCGAGGTGTCCTGCCGCGCCGGTGAGCAGCACTTTCTTCCGGTGCGCTGGCGAGGTCACGACGGGCGGAGCCTCGGCTCGGAGGGCAGTCGGACTCGGCTTGGATGCGCCCGCGGGTATTGATCTATAGTCGGCATTCGCCTGTGGCTCCTCCCTTCGGAATCGTCGAACGATGCTACAGCGCCGAGGGTTTCGGCTCGCCGGGAGTGCATCCCCGTTCGGCGCCGGGGCAGTCCTAACCGCCCCTAACCAGCGGATTGGCACTATCCCGCGACAGCCCCGCGAGGTTTTTGCACTTGGCGGGAGAACTGTGCTAGTCTAACTATGGGTGAGAACATTTTTCGAGGAGGGCGAGTCATGCTCGATCAAGTGAAGCCTAAGCCGGGGGGGGGGGGGCCTTTGTCACACTCTCACTAGGTTATTATCTCTTTCAATTATTATTAGTGTTTTTGTTGGCGCGGTTGGCATGCCGATCGGCGCGCAGGTCTCGGCACCGAGGGCCGGCGCGGCTCTTGACGCGGTCTGGGTGCTGGTGGGCGACACGCTTGAGGTCGATGTCTCCTCGGCGTTCACGGGCACGGTGATGACGTACACGGCGTCGTCGCGGAACACGTCGAAGGCGACGGTGACGACGAACGGTTCGACGGTGACGGTGACCGGAGTGGCGGCGGGCCGTGCCCTCATCCCAGTGGTCGCCACCAACACGGCGGGTTCGGCATCGAGGTTTCTCGTGGTGGTGATCCGCAACTCGAATGACCCGCCGCTGGGGTGGGACAACTTCAGCACACCGCCGAATCTCGTCGCCGGCGGCGCCGCCATCGAGGTCGACGCGTCCAAGCCGTTCATGGGACCGGTGGACTCCTATTCGGTGAGAATCGACTACTCATCGCGTCGCGACGGGGCGGTCGCGAGCGTCTCGGTGAGCGGCTCGACAGTATCCATCACCCCGGTGGCGGCGGGCCAGGTCTTCGTAAGGGTGGTCGCCACCAACGCCAACGGCAGCGCCCAACGGCGCGTTCTCGTCACCACTCTGATTGATCAGTTTGTTGGGTCTGCTAAACAGCCCTCAGCTGCAGGCTATGAACGGCGTTCTCTGAATGGATTGGACCACCGAATAGCGTCTACAAATGCAAATGGTGGCAGTGTCTCGGAAAGTGAATATGTTGCTAGTAGTCATGTTATCGCTGCGGGCGGGAAGCTAAAGGTGTGCAATATCAGCACTATTCAGCAAGAAAGTAGTCTTGATTTTGATGAGGTGCTCAGAGATGCAGTTGAGGCGTGGAACTTGGCAGTGACCCCCAGAATGCTAGCCGATAATCCGAATCTAGCGGGTCTGATGGGGTTTTTAGGATGGAGAGATGGCCTCTTTGAGATTGACTGTAACGAGCCCAACGTTAACGTGAGATTTGTGGCTCTTGGAACCCGAATAGGTCCAGGTCCAGGAGGGGAATTCGCGACTTCTAAGTGCGAGCGTTTGGACACCAAGACCTCAAGTGGGACAATTCAGTGTTCTGAGGGCTACACGTTGTTGGGGCAGACGTGTATACGGAAGCAGCCTCCGCCGGCTGGTCAGCATTGTCATGGGGTTGGTGCGAGTCGGCACTGTCACATTCACGTGTTGCCGAGGTGTACCGGCGACCAGCAGCCAGCGATCAGCGGTAACGAGCACGTCTGCCCGGATCCGCCTCCTCCCCCGCCTCCTCCTCCGCCTCAGCATTGTCATGGTGTTGGGCCGGGTCGGTACTGTCACTCGGGGCATTCTCATCCGCCTCCGCCTCCGCCGCCTCCTCCGCCTCAGCATTGTCATGGTGTTGGGCCGGGTCGGTACTGTCACTCGGGGCATTCTCATCCGCCTCCGCCTCCGCCGCCTCCTCCGCCTCAGCATTGTCATGGTGTTGGGCCGGGTCGGTACTGTCATACGCACTGACGAGCGAGTGCTTGTTGTGGTGTCGGTAGTCGCGTAGGTCGTCTTGCGGCGGGAGTTGTTGGTCCTGCCGCAAGGCGTCGGGGTGTCTTGGTGCGTGTGAGGGACCCCCAGACTCCTTGACCCCAAAGGCCGTCGCTCGTTTGAGCGAATCACGCTCCATGCGCAGCCGCGCGTTCTCCCGGCGCAGCCGTGCCAACTCGGCGCGCTCAGAGGTGGTGAGACCCGGTCCCCTGTTCGGAATGCCAAGCGTCGTGCGCCAGGGTCTCGCCCCTCTCAGATCGCTACTGCGTCCGAGGACATCGGGGCTGCCCGGTCAGCTTCGCCTGCGGACCAGACGAGACCAGTAGGGCGAACCGCGGTCAGCGTCGTCGGCCGTACGGCATCGATGTCCCCAACGGCGCGTCGTGCCCGTCGACGCGCGGTGAGCTGCGGTACGCCTGCCGAGTCGATCCATCGCGCCTGGGAGCAACACGCTGGCGCCGTGGCGCGGCGAACTCTGCGGTAGTTCCAGTCGCAGTCGCGGGCGTGTCGGGATGTGCCTCATGTGAGTCGGCGGGTCGTGATCTATAGTCAGCGCTTGCCTGTGGCTCTTCTCGCAAGGGTTGCCGACGATGCTGTTGCGCTGAGCGCCTCGGCTGGGCTGAGGGTGCATGTCCTCGCCTGTGTTGGGGCTCGGCGATTCCGCGGGGTTGAGTGCGGGCGCGCAACGGACGATCACTCTGAGAGGGGATGACGGATGAAGATATTGCAGAGACGGCGCCTGTTCGTGGCGGTGGTGGTGCTGGCGGTCCTCGGGCTGTTGGCGGCATCCTGCGCCGCGGAGGAGCCGGACACGACCGCCGAGGAGGCCGCCGCTGCCGCTGCTGCCGCCGTCGCCGCGAACGCGGCGGAGGTCCAAGCGGCCCTGGCACAGGCTGAGGAGGCGACGAGTGCGGCCGCTGCTGCCGCCGCCGCCGCTGATGCAGCGCAGGCCGCCGCCGCGGGGAACGAAGCGAAGGTAGCGGCAGCCGAGGCTGCGCTCGCGGACGCTCAGGCTGCTGCCGATGCGGCGCAGTCCGCCGCCGCGGGGAACGAAGCCGCGGTGGCGGCAGCCGAGGCTGCGCTCGCTGAGGCTCAGGCCGCTGTCGACAGTGCTGCTGCCGATGCCGCCGCAGCGCAGGCCGAGGCTGAGGCAGCGCAGGTCGAGGCAGCGGCTGCGCAGGCTGACGCTGCGGCTGCGCAGGCTGACGCTGCGGCTGCGCAGGCCGAGGCTGAGGCAGCGGTCGCGGCGACGGCGCGGCCGTTCGAAGGCGTCACGCTGAAGTTCGGCAAGGCGCCTCACGGCGAGACTGAGAAAGAGCTGTTCAAGGTGTGGTTCGCCCCCTTCGAGGAGAGGACCGGCATCACCATCGAGCACACCGTCGTGCCGTGGGGGGAGGTGGAGTCGGCGTACACCGCCAGCTTCGCCGGCGACGACCCGTACGACGTGACCTACCAGGTGAGCACGCATCTCACACTGTTCGGCGAGCGAGGCGCCTTCATGGACGTACTGCCGCTGATGAGCAGCCCGGAGTACGCGTCCGAGCGCGCCCACTTCGTCGATAGCGCCCTCGACGCGAGCATCTACAAAGGGGAGCTGTTCGGCGTCCCGATCATCGTCGGAAGTACCGTGATGTTCGTGAATCTCGACCTGCTGGAGCAGGCTGGCGTGAGCGAGATCCCGACCACCACTGAGGAACTCATCGCTGCGGCCCGCGCTGTGCAGGAAAACACTGACGCCACCGGCTTCCACGTGCCGCGGACGGTCGTGGACTTCAACTGGTACTTCAACCTGAACGACGTCCACAACTTCGGTGGCGACATCATCTCCGACGACTTCACGTCTGCGACCATCGACTCCGAGCCGGTGAGCCAGGCGGTGCAGTTCGCCGTTGATCTCATCTGCAACGACCAGGTACAGCCACCGATCGGCCAGTACAACCGTGACGGTGGTATCGATCTGTTCAAGGCCGGCAAACTTGCGTTCCTACACGATGAGCCGCTGCGCGTCTCCTTCTTCGAGGAGGAGGGCCTGCCCTTCGACTGGGACATCGCGCAGCCCGTGGGGGCACCGGACGGCACTAGGACGATGTTCTCCACGACGGGCCACTGGTCGATTGCTGCAGAGACCGAGCACCCCGAAGCCGCTTGGGAGCTGGTCAAGTTCCTGAGTTCGGCCGAGTTCATGACCGGTTACAACGAGGTCTACGGCTGGATCACGCCACGGGACGACATCACGACATTCCTCGGCAACGAGAAGCTGCAACGGAACCTCCAGTGGATCCAGGATTCCTGGGACGGCCTCGTCACGCACCCGAAGATCGCTCAGATCCTCGACGAATACGGCAAGGCACTCGAGGCAGCCGCCTCCTGCGAGGTGTCGGTCGACGATGCTCTGGCTGAAGGCCAGGCACGCGCCACTGAGATCCTCGAGCGCGAGTAGCCGACGCACCGGCCAGCGCTGACGGTGAAGACCACGGGGCCGGCCGATGATGCTGCTCATGGACCGGGGGCCGGCAGGTACCGACGAGGGCTTGCCGGCCCCCGGCCACAACGATCACGACGTAGTTGCAGGACATCGCGGCAGGCACGTTGGGGTTCGTGAGGTGCGATCTACCGGGAGGCACACCACCGCGAGGGCATTGTGACAGCGGTTGACGCACCGGCGCCGGAGATGGCGGCCGACGACTGGACGATGCCCAGCCTCGGTGCCGCCGAGTACCGTCGGCGCGCACGCCATTACCGCTTCCGCACCGTTAGGCGCGCTGCGGGCTTCCTGTCGCCGTACCTCATCGTCTGGGGCGTCTTCCTAGCCATTCCCGTCGGCTGGGGCATCTTCCTGAGCTTCAACCAGGGCGGCATCGTCGACGACCGCAAGTTCGTGGGCTTCGAGAACTGGACCCGAGCCTGGGGTGACTCCGAACTCCGTACTGCCGTCAAGAACACCAGCATCTACGTCGTCATCGCCATCGGGGTGGTGTTCGCCCTGGCCATCTTCTTGGCGTCGTTGCTGAATCGATACAAGCGGGGCAGCAACTTCTACAAGGTGGCTCTGTACTTTCCGCTGCTGGCACCGCCGATCCTCGGGGCCATGATGTGGTTCTTCATGACCCACTTCGACTTCGGGGTTCTGAACCTCATCGAGCGGGGGATCTTCGGGGGCGACGGCATCAACTTCTTGGGCGACAATCCCAACGCGCTGCTGACCATCGTGGCGGTGGAGGTGTGGCGCGGCCTGGGCTTCTGGGTGCTGTTCTACCTGGCGGGCCTGCAGAGCGTGCCCGAGGAGCTGCAGGCCGCCGCCCGCATCGACGGTGCGGGCAAGTGGCGCCGGTTCCGGCGCATAACCGTGCCGACACTGCGCCCGCTGCTGCTGTTCGCCCTGGTGATCGCCGTCATCTTCAACTTCCAGCTCTTCGACTCGGTGCAGGTGCTCACCGACGGCGGCCCGAGACTCGGCACCGCCACGGTGGTGTGGTTCATCCACAAGCGATTGTTCAAGTTCCAGGACACCGGCCTGGCGTACGCCTCCAGCATCGGGCTGCTGGTCGTGGTGCTGATCCTGACCGCGCTGTCGTTCTGGCTGCTGGGCAAGCGACGCCAGCGCGAGGCATGACGTGGCCGGCGACGTGACCCCCGATCCCCCGGCCCTCGAGGAGGTCCCTGCGACGGACGAGATCAGCGACGCCGACGCCATGGCGGAGCGACTCGCCGAGGCGGGCCGCGCCAAGCGCGCCAGTGACCGGACCCGGAAGATCCTGGCCTACGTGGTGCTCTCGCTCTTCGTGGTGATCGCCATCGGTCCGGCCTTCTACCTCATCTCGCCGGCGTTCCGCGACAGCGTCTCGCTGTTCACCTACCCGCCGGAGTGGATTCCCAGCGAGCCCACGCTCGAGAACTACCGCTTCCTGTTCTCCAGCACCAGCTACGTGCGCTGGGCGATCAACACGCTGATCTTCGCCGGCAGCACCACCCTCCTCACGCTCGTCACCAACTCCATGGCCGGCTACGCCTTCGCCCGCCTGCGCTTCCCGGGGCGCAACGTGCTGTTCTTCGTGGTCCTGGCGACGCTCATGGTGCCGGTGGCGGCGGTGCTGGCGCCCACCTACCTGACGGTGAACACCATCGGGGATTGGCCCATCATCGGCAACTGGATCGACATCGACACCTACCTGGGCCTGATCCTGCCGAGCGCCGTGTCCCCCCTGGGGGTGTTCATGATGCGCCAGTTCATCGAGACCCTCCCCGACGGTCTCTACGAGGCGGCACGCCTCGACGGCGCCGGCGAGTGGCGCATCTTCACCAGGATCGTGCTGCCGCTCATCAAACCGGCCCTCGTGGTGCTGGGCATCTTCGTGTTCATGCTCACATGGGCCAGCTACCTGTGGCCGCTCGTGGCGGCAACCGACAACGAGTTCCGGGTCCTGACGGTGGGCATCGCCTCCCTGAAGGGGCAATTCGTGACCGACTGGGGCATCCTGGCGGCGGCGTCGCTCCTGACGATCGTGCCGGTGACCATCGTCTTCCTGTTCTTCCAGAAGTGGTTCGTGCAGGCGTCGATGGCCGGCGCCCTGAAACAATGAGTCCGCGCGGCGCCGGGCGCGCCCAGTCGGCGGGCAGCGGTCCCCGGTCCCCGGTCCGGCGGCGGCCACGCGACAGTGATCCGCAGACGAGATCGGAGGTGCCATGGCTGAGGTGATCCTGCGGCAGTTGACCAAGCATTTCGGCAGTGTCGAAGCCGTCGAGGATGTGACCCTGCGCATCCCCGACGGGGAGTTCCTGGTGCTGCTGGGCCCGTCGGGGTGCGGCAAGAGCACGATCCTGCGCCTCATCGCCGGCTTGGAGGACGCCACGCGCGGCGAGATCCTCATCGACGGCGAGCTCATCAACTTCAAAGACCCCACCAAGCGCAACGTGGCGATGGTGTTCCAGAACTACGCCCTGTACCCGCACATGACCGTCTACAAGAACGTGGCGTTCCCCCTCGAGACGGCCCGCATGGCCCGCGAGGAGGTCGCCGAGGCCGTGCAGCGGGCGGCGGAGATGCTGGAGATCGAGGCCCTGCTCAAGCGCCTGCCCGAGCAGCTCTCGGGCGGCCAGCGCCAGCGGGTGGCCTTGGCCCGGGCCATCGTGCGCCAGCCGCTGGTGTTCCTGATGGACGAGCCGCTCTCGAACCTCGACGCCCAGCTGCGCCTGCAGACCCGCCTGGAGCTGATGGGGCTGCACGAGCGCCTCGGCATCACCACGATCTACGTCACGCACGATCAAGTAGAGGCCATGACGATGGGCCAGCGCATCGCCGTGATGCGCGACGGCCGCATCCAGCAGATGGGTGACCCCACCGAGGTGTATGACGTGCCCGCCAATACGTTCGTGGCTACCTTCCTGGGTGCTCCCCCCATGAACCTGGTCGGCGGATCGCTCGAGCGCCGCAACGGGCAGACGTATTTCCGGGTGGAGGGCTACGAACTTGCGGTGGATCCGGCAGTGTCGGGGATCGCGCCCTATGTGCTGGCTGAGGCTTCCGGCGAAGCCCAACTGGGTGTCCGCCCCGAACATCTCACGCTCGCCCCGCCCGACGCCGAGGGCCTCCCCGGCGTGGTCCGTTTCCTGGAGCCGGTCGGTTCGGACCTGTTCGTGAGCGTGATGGTGGCCGGGCATGCGGTGCAAGTTCGGATGCCGCCCGACACCCGGGTCAGTACGGGGTCCGACGTGCGCTTGGTGTTCGACCCGGCTCGAAGCCACATCTTCGGCGCCGACTCCCAGAACCTCCGGAGTTGAGCCGCCCTGGCCCCGCAACCGAGGCCCCGCTGGCCCGACGACAATGCTGAGCGATGCTGCGGATCACGGTCATTCCGGCGGAGGCCGGAATCCATTGTCCGGCGATCCGCTCGGCCCTCCGGTGGATTGGGCCAGAGGCCCCTCAGGTCTCGCATGAGGGCGTGAACCATGCATGATCTAGTGCTGTCGGGCGGCCACGTCGTGGACGGTACCGGCGGCGTTCCCTTCCGCGCCGACGTCGCGGTCACCGAGGGCCGCATCGCCGCCCTGGGCCCCGCCGGGGCGGCCCGGCGCGTCATCGACGTGTCGGGCCACCTGGTGGCGCCGGGGTTCGTGGACATGCACTCGCACTCCGATCTGGCGCTGCTGGCCGAGCCCACCGCCGAGGCCAAGGTCATGCAGGGCGTGACCGGCGAGGTCATAGGCCAGGACGGGCTGGCGTACGCGCCGCTGGACGACTTCACCCTGGCGGCGGTGCGCACCCAGACCGCCGGCTGGGTCGGCGACCCGCCCGGACTGGACTACGGCTGGCGCTCGGTGGCGGACTACCTGGGCCGCCTGGAGGTCGCCCCGCCCTCGCTGAACGTGGCGTTCCTGGTGCCGCACGGAAACCTGCGCATGATGACCGTCGGCACCGACGACCGTCCGGCCACCGACGCCGAACTGGCCGAGATGCGCTCCCTGGTGCGGCGGGGTATGGCCGAGGGGGCCCTGGGGCTCTCCACCGGTCTCACCTACACGCCCGCCATGTACGCCGGGACCGACGAACTGGTGGAGCTGTGCCGCGAGATCGTCCCCGGCGGGGGATACTTCTCGCCCCACACCCGCAGCTACGGGCGCGGCGTGATGGAGGCCTACGACGAGATGGTCGACGTGTGCCTGCGCTCGGGCGCGCCGCTGCACCTCACGCACTGCCAGGTCAGCTTCCCCGGCAACGAGGGGCGCGCCGGCGAGCTGGTCGAGCGGCTGGCCGCCGTCGACCCGCGGGACTTGGAGATCTCCGCCGACAGCTACTGCTACGTGCCGGGTTCCACGTACATGGCCGCGTTCCTGCCCAACTGGGCCTGGACCGAGGGCCCCGACGGGGTGCTGGCGCACCTCGCCGACCCCGCCGCGGCTGAGCGCATCCGCCACGAACTGGAGGACGTCGGCACAGACGGCTTCCACGGGGCACTGATGGACTGGTCGGCCATCGAGGTCTCCTCGGTGGGCTCGGAGGAACGGCGGCGTTGGGTCGGGATGCGCGTCTCGGAGATAGCCGCCGAGATGGCCGTTGCGCCCTGGGAGGCGGCCCGCCGGCTGATGTTCGACGAGCGCCTGAACGTCAACATCCTCACCCACGTGGGCCACGAGGAGAACGTGCGCACCATCATGCGGTTGCCCTTCCACATGGGCGGCAGCGACGGAATCATGACCGGTGCCCGCCCGCACCCGCGCGCCTGGGGCACGTTCGCCCGCTACCTGGCCCACTACGCCCGCGACGAGGGCCTCTTCGGCTGGCCGGAGATCGTCCGCAAGCTGGCCGCCCTGCCGAGCCTGCGGTTGCGCCAGTTCGACCGTGGGCTGTTGCGCCCCGGCTTCTGGGCCGACATCGTGGTCTTCGACCCCGACAGCGTGCGCGACACCGCCACCTTCGAGGCTCCCCGCCAACACCCCGAGGGGATGCCCTGGGTTCTGGTGAACGGCGAACTGGTGAAAGACGACGACGCCCACACCGGCGCCCGGCCCGGCCGGGTGCTGCACAGCCAGCTCCGGGCGGCGGCGTGAGCGTGCCCTCGGCGGATGCGGCGCAGCCGGCGCCGGGCGGCGGCGTGAGCGTGCCCTCGGCGGGTGCGGCGCAGCCGGCGCCGGGCGGCGGCGTGAGCACCGCTGTGGCCGGCTCGCGGACCGGCGCCCTGGAGCCCGCGGCCGCTGAGCCCGGCGGCTTGGCCAGCACCCCGTTGGAGCGCCTGCGGGAGGCAGGGTGGGAACTGCCGCCGCTGCCCACGCCTAAGGGCCTCTACGTGCCCGCCCGCCGCCACGGCGACCTGCTGCACCTCAGCGCGCACGGCCCGTTCGGCCCCGACGGGGAGTTCACACACCGCGGCGTCGTGGGCGAGGAGCTCACCCTGGAGGAGGGACGTGCCGCCGCGGCGGCGACAGTGCTCAGCCTGCTGGCGTCGGCGGCCGGGGCGCTCGGCGGCCTCTCGGCGATCAGCAGCACCCTCCGGATGACCGGCTACGTCAACGCCGCCGCCGGGTTCGAGGACCACGCCAAGGTGCTCGACGGGGCGAGCGAGGTTCTCGACGCCGCGTTCGGTCCCGACGCCCGGCCGGCCCGCTCGGTCGTGGGCGTGGCGAGCCTCCCCTTCGGCCTGCCGATCGTCATCGAAGCGACGTTCGTGATTGGAGCAGACGATGGCTGAGCAGACGATTCCCATCGGCGGCCTCCTGGACGTCCCCGAGAGCATCGAGACGCCCTCGCTGGTGGTCGACCGCACCCGCATGCAACAGAACATCGACGACATGGCGGCCTATGCGGCCGGCAGAGGCATCGGCCTGGCGCCACACGCCAAGACCCACCGCACACCCGAGATCGCCCGCCTGCAGATGGCCGCCGGGGCGGAGATGCTCTGCATCGCCAAACTGGGCGAGGCCGAGGTGCTGGCCGACGCGGGCCTCGACCGCTTCGTCATGGCCTACCCGATCGTGGGGGAGGCCAAGATCGCCCGCGCCCGCCGCCTCATGGAGCGTGCCAGCATCCTGCTCTCGGTGGACTCGTTCGCCGGCGCCGAGGCGTTGGGGGCCGGCATGGCGGCTGCGGGAACGGCCGCCGATGTGCTGGTCATCGTCGACACCGGCTACCACCGCTGCGGGGTGGCCGCCGGCGAGGCCGTCGACTTCGGGGCCGCGATCGCGCCCCTGCCGGGGCTGCGGCTGCGGGGACTCATCACCCATGAGGGCCACGCCTACTCCAAGCCCGGCACCGACGGCCTGCACAACGCCTCGGTCGACGCCGGGGAGTTGATGGTCGCCGCCGCCGACGAACTGCGGGCCAGGGGCCTCGACATCGACGTGGTGTCGGTGGGCTCCAGCGCCACCGCCCGCCACACCACGGCGGTGGACGGCATCACCCAGGTCCGTCCCGGCATCTACGCCTTCAACGATTATGGGCAGGTGCTGCGCGGCGTGGTGGGCTTCGACCGCTGCGCGGCCCGGGTGGTGGCCACGGTGGTCAGCCACGTCGAGCGGGACAGGGCCATCCTGGACGCCGGCTCCAAGTCGGTCAGCCACGACCGTCTCGGCATCCATGTGCCGGGCGCGCCCGGCGGCTACGGCCTGGTCGTGGACCTGCCGGGCTGGGAGCTGTACCAGCTCTCGGAGGAGCACGGCTGGCTGCGCTGGACGGGCGACGGTCCGCCCACCGAGCTGACCATCGGCCAGCGTGTGCAGATCCTGCCCAACCACATCTGCTCGGCGTTCCACATGCTGGGCCGATCCGAGATCGTCGACGCCGGCGAGCACGTCGCCACCTGGACCGCCACCGCCCGCGCCGAGAGCCGCTGAGGCCATGCCCCCCGCCCCACCTCGTCGTGCCGCGCGATCCGCCCCGCCTCGTCGTGCCGCGCGATCCGCCCCGCGTCGTCGTGCCGCGCGATCCGCCCCGCGTCGTCGTGCCGGCGGAGGCCGGAATCCAGTCGCCCCGCGGCCCTTGGTGCTGACGCCATGAGACTCGAGGGCAAGGTATGCATCATCACTGGGGCGGGCTCCGGCCAGGGCAGGGCGGCGGCACTGCGCTTCGCCGAAGAGGGCG
>JAPOYM010000180.1 GCA_026706565.1 bacterium | reverse complement strand
GGCCCGGGCCGCGCCGGGTCGACGCCGCCGACCGTGTATAGCCGATCCGCCGGAGTGGCGCGCGCCCGGCCAACCGCCCCGGCTGACTGTCGCGGCCGGGGTTGCCGGTGATGATGCCCGGCGGATCGCGCGGTCCGCGCCGCCCCAACGCCGCCTGTTCCGGTGCCCCCGGCCCGATCCGCCGGAGCGGCGCGCGCCCGGACGGCCACCCTCCCGCGGCTCGCCGCGGCTGGGACTGTCCGCGGAAGGCCCGGCGGGTCGCGCGGTCCGCCCCGCCTCAACGCCGCCTGCCTCGGTGCCCCCGACCTCGGCCCTCCCTGCATTCGACACTGCTGACTTCTTGCCGGTGAGTATGGGATCGTCCGTGGGCTGGCTGCCTGTCCCACGCTCCGGCTACGGTCCGCGGATAAGGCCAACGAGGAGGGGACCGATGGGCGTCGCAGAAATGGGCGAGTTGACCGATGTCAAGGTCAAGGACGTGTGGGATCACGAAGCGTACGACTTCACGCCGTGGCTCGCGGAGAATCTGGACAAACTTTCGCGCGTTCTGGATGTCGAGATGGATCTCGAAGGCAAGGAGATGGCGGTCGGCAATTTGAAGGCCGACATCGTGTGCCGCGTCCCGACCGACGGCTCCCGGGTCCTGATTGAGAATCAGCTTGAGAACGCCAATCTCCAGCACCTCGGTCAGGTCATGGCGTATCTGGCCGGGTTGGAGGCGCGGACTGTTGTCTGGGTCGCCAGAGATTTCGCGGAGGCGCATCTCTCAGCGTTCCGCTGGCTGAACGAGCACACCAAGGGAGAGTTCGGTTTCTTTGCCGTCAGGATCAGGGCTGTCACGATCGGGGACTCGCTACCGGCACCGCTGTTCGAGGTGATCGAACGTCCCAATGATTGGAATCGTCAGCTGGGAAATGGAGCCAAGGGTCTCAGCGAACTCGGAAAGCTCAAGAGAGACTTCTGGGCTCATTACCGCGACCGGCACCCAGATGTCCAGAGGCCGACGCCGGGCTATGCCGGGTCCAACGTCAACGATCCGGTCCCGCATCTGGATGCCCGCGTCAGTCTGTACCCGGCGACGGATGGTGCCGGGATCTTCATCGCGAGTTCCTTCGACAAGCCATCGAGCGGCCTATCGGAGAGGTTGGAGCCGTACTTGGAGCACCTCAGGAGCGAACTCGAGAAGGCGATAGCCGAAGACGGTCTGGGGCACATTTACGGATCCAAGCACAACAGTCGGCTCGATATCGATGGGTACGATCGAGCGAACTGGGACAAGATCACCGACTGGCTCGAGAGCCGCAGAAAGATCTACCTGCGAGTGCTGACCGGCCCGGCCGCAGACGGCGACTATGCCACCACGGAGTCGGACCCGTAGCGAAGCGGCCCTCCGGCTTCCAGCGGCCGGAATGGGCGAGCGAGGATTGGGGGTGTCGGGGTTGCGGAGGCGGCCATTCTATGAGGGCCGCGGATAGACTCTGACCTGGACTTTTGGTACACAGAGCGCTCGATCGTCCCTCCTGATGAACGGGCTCTGAACCGCGATCAGCAAGGGGAATGCCTCGGTGGCATCCACCTCTCCGCTAACGCTCTGGGCCGCCGGAGCACCGCCGAGCGGCCCCAATCCGGCCCCAGTCGCCGCGGGCAATTCGTCGGTCCGGGCGGGGGCCCGGCCGATATCTGGCTCGCAGGCCCGGCCCTGCGGGCAATTCGTCGGTCCGGGCGGGCCTCCGGCCGCGGGCGACGTTGATGACGATGCGGCGAGGGAATTCAGCGGTTTGGACGGGCCCCGGCCCTTGGCGGCTAGCCGGGCTGGCCCAGGCCGGGGTTGCTGGCGGCGTCGCCTTGGCGTTCGAGGCGGTAGAAGTCGACGACCTCCTCGATCACCTCGATGCCCAGGCCCGGCCCGGTGGGCGGGTGTGCCCAGCCGTCGGTGTGATCCGGGGGCTCGGGCACCAGGTCGTGGTGCATGGGGTTGCGCAGCGGCTTGAACTCGAACAGCGTGCAGGCCGAGCTCGAGAAGCTGACCGCCAGGCTGGCGGCGCTCACGATCGCCGAGGACCAGGCGTGGGCGTTGGCCTGGCGGCGGTAGAACTCCACCCGCTCGGACATCTTCTTGAACCCCGTGATGCCCTCGGCCCGCCCGGGGTCGCAGCCGATGACGTCCACGGTGCCGGTCTCCAGCAAGCGTTCGAAGCCCCGCAGGGTCCATTCCCGCTCGCCGTAGGCGATCAGCGTGGAGGTCTTGTCGCGCAGCGTCCGGTAGCCCTCGGGGTCCCACGCCCCGAGCGGCTCCTCGATCCAGTTCAGGTCGTACTCGTCGAAGGCCTCGCAGCGGCGCACCGCGGTGGTGACGTCCCAGCGGATCTTGATGCCCATGTCGATCATCAGCAGGTTGTCGGGCCCGATGGCCTCGCGCATGGCCCGCACGTACTCCACGTCGCGGTCGTGCTCATAGCCGAGGTGGGCGTCGCCCCGCTTGCCGAAGCCGGTCTTGATCCCCTGCAAGCCCGTCGAGAGCCACTCCAGCGTCTCCTCGCACATGGCGGGGATCTCGGCGTGGTGGGCGTGACAGGAGGCGATGCCGGGCAGGCGGTCGTGTACGGGCCCGCCCAGCAGCTTCGTCACGCTGGTGTTCAGCGCCTTGCCCTTCAGGTCCCAGAGGGCGATGTCCAGCGCCGAGACGGCGAAGGAGGCGATGCCGCCCTCGTAGCCGTACCACCAGACGTGGCTCTTCATGGCCCGGTAGAGGGCGTCGTTGGACACCGGGTCCTTGCCGACGATGAGTTCGGCGAGGCCCTCGATCACCGCGGCGGTGGCCAGCGAGGCCTCCGGCCACATGGTGACGGACTCGCCCCAGCCCACCTGCCCGTCGTCGGCGGTGATCTTCACTAGGCAGAGGTGCCGGTAGGCGTTGAAGTCGTTCGGCTCGGGATAGGTGACGGGGATCGGCTCGACCGCGACGATCTTCATGGTTGTGCTCCTTGTCGTTTCATCGTTCGGTTTGCCCAGGTGCCCCGCCCCCATTGTCAGCGTCATGGCGGTCATGGCCCCCGTCGCTTCAGTGTTCGATTCGTCGCCGCGAGAGCCTCACCACATCACCAGCCCGCCGGTGTGGTTGATGGACTGCCCGGTCATGTAGGCGCTGTCGGGCCCCAGCAGGAAGCTGATGAGTCCGCTGATCTCCGCCGGCGTGGAGCCCCGCCCGAGCGGCACCACCTGGGTGCGGGCCGCCGAGAGTTCCTCCGGCGTCACGCCCCGCAGGGGCGCCACCTCGGCCAGCACCTTGTCCTGCATGGGCGTGTCGACGATGCCGGGGCAGATGGCGTTGACCCGCACCGGGATGTGGGCCAGCTCGTAGGCGAACGAGCGTGTGACCGACAGGATCATGCACTTGGTGGCCGCGTAGATGCCGGCCTCGGTGGTGCTGGTGAGCTTCCCCGAGGAGGAGGACAGGTTCACGACGGCGCCGCCGGCCGGCATCGTCGGCCCGATGCCCTGGCACAGGAAGAAGATCGACTCCACGTTCACCTGCACGATGCGCCGCCAGTCCTCCACGGTGACGTCGCGCAGCTTCTTGAGGATGATGATGCCAGCGGCGTTGACGAGCCCGTCGCAGCCGGCGGCGGCCTCGGTGACCGCGGCGCGCCCGGCGGGGTCGGCCAGGTCGGCCACCAGCGTGTCGGCGCCGAGCGGGGAGACCTCGGCCAGCTTCTCGCCGTTGACGTCGACGCCCAGCACGGAGTCGCCCTCGGCGAGGAACCGCTCCACGGCGCCCCGGCCGATCCCCTGCGCCGCGCCCGTCACGACGATCCTGCGCTGCCTCTCGCTGTCGCTCGCCATCATCCGTAACTCCTCTCGATGGCCATGCCGCTCCGTAACCCCCGCGGGTCGCGCCGTCCGGCGGCATGATGGCACAGGCCGGATGCCGATGCATCGTGGCCGCGGTCGTACGGAGCGGTCATCGTTTCGACTGTTCTCTTGGGGCCTGCTACCACCACGTATTCCAGATTCCGTAGATGGGAGACCTTGCCGACTTTCTTGCCCGATGGATTGTGGATGCCAATCTGGGCGCCGACGTATCTCTTCGAGTCGAAACTGAGCGGAGTGACGCGGTCGTGGTGGGAACACATGTCGCAGAGTTCGTCCAGCGAGATCCAAGCCTCGTTGTTGTAGGAGACCACCAGCACTTCTGCCTCCAGTGCCTTGATGGTCGAACGCAGCGCGTCGGGCATGTTGCGTTTCTGATTGAAGACGCTCTTGGTGGACGGGTCGCGGCTGTCGATCCGCTTGCAGGCGACGCCGTAGACCTCGGGTTCGTCCCAGGCGACGAGGGTCTCGAAGACGTGATAGTTGGTGAAGTAGCGGTGCTGGTTGTACGGCGGGTCCAGGTAGGCGAAGTCGAACGGCCCGAGTGTCGGGGCAAGCTCGGCGGCGTCTCCGCGGATCGCGGCGCCCCGGCCCTCGATCAACTCGGGCGGGCGCAGTTCGAGGTCGTTGTACGCTCGGGGCGCCCACTCTTTGAGATAGGCCATCTGGAGGCCAGTCGTGGAGTCAACTCGGTCGGCGGCCAAGATCAGGCTGGTCAGAAGCATCGGATAGAGGGCGCTGCCGGCGTACTCGCTCTCGATTTCGTTGCGGATTGCGTCGATGCGAGCGCCGTTGTGCGGTTGGAAGAACCGGGATTGCTTGCAGAAGGTCTCGGTGAAATAGCCCGCGGCGGGCGGTAGGCCCGAAAGACGGGCGAGGGCCGCGGCCAACTCCGCGCCGGATACGTCGTCGGCCGAAGCTTCGATCCAGCACTTGGCGAAGATCTCCGAGTAGCGGGCGGTGTCGACGGCGGTGACGACGGCGCCGCGTCGCTTGAACTCTTGGGCCACCCGCGTCGTGCCGGTGAACAGGTCCAGAGCCGTGCGTGCTCCCGAGGTGGCGAACAGGTCACCCAGCACGGGCACGAGGCGCCTCTTCGAGCCGATGTACTTGATCACGCGTTGCCTCGACGGCCGTCGGGATCGTCCACCAGCGCACCCTATGCCAGAGGTACGACGGGCAGGCGGACCGCCGCCGCTTCGGCGAGACCGCGACGCGGAAGACCGCGAGGGCCCGCGCCAATCGAGCCGCTTCCGGTCACCTGCGAGGGGGAGGGTTAGGCTGCACGCTGGCAGGGAGGGGGCGCGATGACACATCTCACATGGTCGGACGACATCGGCAAGCGTGTCCGCACGGGGGACTGGGAGGACCAGGCCGTCAGCACCGTCACCAAGGTGAACGAGGCGATCCGCGAGGGGCGCAGCGAGGTGGCGGCGCAGCTCATCGACTACTTCATGGAGGAGGCCAAGGTCGTCCAGTTCATCTACGACACGTGGACGCCGGGATTCCTGGAGTGGCTGACCCAGGAGGGCTACGGCGAGCAAGAGTTGGCCGCGGCCGTCGAGGACCTGCGCACCGAGTTGGCGATGCTCGACGGCACGCCGTTCGACGGCGACGCCCTGTGGCTGGCGCTCGGGGAGCAGGCGGGCCGACTCACGCACGCCGTGCGGGCCGAGTTGATCGAGACCGAGGCGGCGCTGGCGGAGTTCGATGCCATCCGGGTGGCCTGGCGGCGCCTGCACGACCGCTGGGCGGACTTCCTGTCGGGGATTATGAAGCTGTGCGCCGACCGGTTCGGCGAGGCGGCGCTGGAGGACGTCTACCGCTACGCCCTCGAGCCTTACATCCAGGAGCGCTACATGGTCTACGACCTGCGCGAGCAGGACTACGCCGACACGGTGTTCCGCAACGTCTACACCTCCTTCGAGGCGATGCGCAGCCACCTCGTGGGCCCCGACCGCATGGGCGACATCGAGTGCACCGAGCACGAGGACCGCTGGGTGTTCCAGTTCGACCCGTGCGGCTCGGGCGGCCGCCAGGTGCGAGGGATCGACACCGAGGAGTCACCGCCGGACCCGCAGCGGGCCCTGCGCTTCGGCGTCACCAGCGAGGAGCACGACTGGGCCTGGAACTCCAAGGGCGTCTGCTACTACTGCGCCCACTGCTGCTTCACCCTGGAGCTGCTCCCCGCCGAGCGCTGGGGTCACCCGGTCCGCCGAGTCGACCCGCCCCTGTACCCCGACGACACTGTCGGCGAGAACCCCAAACCCTGCACCTGGACCGTCTACAAGACCCTCGACGCCATCCCCGAGGACACCTACACCCGCATAGGCCGCACGAAGCCCCCGACGCCGTAGCTCCGGTGCCCGCCCCCAGTCCGGCACCGTTGGCTGGCGGGGTGTCCAATGCCCTGGCTCTTGTGAAGACCCGCCGTCCTCGGCGCCCAGGGCGCCTCGCACCGGCTGCGGGAGATGAACCGCATGACCTCGGCGGCGGGCCTCAGAAATCATCGTCCACCTCTGGGTGGCGGACGGCGTCGGGCAGCAGGGCGAGCCGGGACGTGAGGTATTCCGCCTCTAGTCGCCGCCGCTGCTGATCCTCGCCGTAAAGCGCCACTCCGAGGATGGTGGCGACCTCGAAGGCAGTCCCGAGAGCGACGGTCGGGTCGCCGCGTTCCACTTTGCGGATCGTCGTTAGAGACACGCCCACTCGCTCGGCTACTTCGGCGGCTCGCAACCGCCGCTCGCGGCGGCTGACCCGCACCCTGGCGGCGAACAGCGCCAAGGCTTCCCTGGTGGTTGGTGACAACTCGCGATAACGGCTCGTACTGCCAGTATACAAGCAGTGAGATATCGCTGTTACCACTACATTGGCAGTCAGTGGGCCTTGCTCCACGTTCTCTGCATCTTCGCCTCGTCTCAACCGGGGCGGTAGACGTCCCGACGGTGGCCGACTCGGAGAATCACGACCTCGCGCCGAGCATCCTCGATCCGGTACACGATGCGGTAGGTGCCTCGGCGGACGCTCCATAGTCCGTCCAACTCGTTTCGCAATGCCACACCGAGGCGACGGGGGTTGTCCAGCAGGGGCCCTGTCATGAACTCGATCACCGCTGCCGCCACGGTCTGCGGGAGTTCTTGCGCGATGGTCCTGGCTGCAGGCCCGGCGACGACGATCTGATAGGGCTGATCTGGGGTCAAGGCGCGAGCGCCCTGACCGCATCGACGCCGCGCACCACGTCGCCTTCGGCGTGGGCGCGATGAGCCTCGGCGAGTTCCCGGAGAGCGTCGCTGTCGCCGAGGATCGCCAGGGTCTCCTCGAGCGACTCGAGGTCGTCAGGGCTCATCAGTACCGCGGCCGGCGTGCCGTTGCGCGTGACAACGACCCGTTCGTGGTGTACATGCACCCGCTCGACGAACTCCGAGAACCGGTCTCTCACGACCCGCAGCGATTCACTCGTCATGCCCACAATTGTGCCACACCGGCTGCGCTTCGCCACCCGGGCCGCTGGACGGTGCTGTCAACCCATCGTCGGAATCCCTCCCGAAGCCGAGCGTCCGGCGGGGCACTGTGACACGTAGGCTGCCCTCGCTGCATCCTGATCGAGGGCGAGGTGTGCGACGTGACCGCGAGCGACGAGGGTTCCGGCACCGGTCACGCATGGTTCCTCGGTGCCGCCTTCCGCTCCCTCGGAGTCGACAGCGACCAGTCCGAGTGGTTCGTCCGGGAAGGCATATGGGAGAACGGATGCGAGGACGAGTACCTGAGATGGCGTGAAGCTGATCCAGGTTCGCGACCGAGTCGCCCTCTATCGGGAGGTTCGGAACAATGAGTTCGGATGACAGCGGCACCAGTCGGCCCGCATGGTTCCTCGGGGCCTATTGGGACGGGGAGGAACAGCCCGACCAGACCGACCGGTTCGTCCGGGAAGGCATATGGGAGAACGGATACGAGGATAAGTACCTGGATGTTGTGAAGTCAATCCAGATCGGCGACCGGGTGGCCATCAAGGCATGGTCCAACAGGAAATCCAATCTTCCATTCGAAAGCCATGGATACAATGCTTCGATAATGCGGATTAAGGCGACCGGAGTCGTCACGGATAATCTCGGTGATGGTCGTAGGCTGAAAGTGGATTGGACCTTAGTCACTCCATCCAGAGAGTGGTACTTTTACACCTATGGTAGGACTGTCTGGCAGATTCAGCCTGGCAACACATACGAGGACGCACTGCTGCGCTTCACGTTTGAGGACGAGTCTCAAGATATTGAGTTCTTTCGAAATGAGCCATATTGGCGCGAGAGATTCGGCGACGAGTCAGACGAGCGAGACGAGCATCTTGACGACGGTTCAGAGGACGATTCCGTACTACAGGACCGCCCACCGGCCGAGCCGGATCCGGCTACGCCCTACTCCGTAGACGACATCATCGCTGACGGGTGCTTCATCGATCGAGGCAGGCTCGAGACGATGCTCGAACGACTGCGGGACAAGAAGAATCTCATCTTGCAGGGGCCGCCGGGGACGGGTAAGACATGGTTGGCCAAGCGGCTGGCGTACGCGCTGATAGGCACCAAGTCTCAGGGCCGTGTCCGGCCGTTCCAGTTCCATCCGAACCTGTCCTACGAGGACTTCGTGCGGGGTTATCGTCCGAGCGCGGGCGGTCGATTGGATCTTGTGGACGGCCCGTTCCTTGAGACGGTCGAAGTTGCCAAGGGCGACCCGGACAACGACTACGTGGTTGTCATCGAAGAGATCAATCGCGGCAACCCGGCGCAGATATTCGGCGAGATGCTGACGCTGCTCGAGGCCGACAAGCGCAGTCCCGCGGAGGCGATTGCTCTCAGCTATCCGAGAGACGCCGCCGAGCGCGTCTACATCCCGCCGAACCTCTACGTCATCGGCACAATGAACGTGGCCGATCGCTCTTTGGCGCTGGTGGACTTCGCCTTGCGGCGTCGGTTTGCGTTCGTGGATCTGGAACCGACGTTCGGAGAGGCTTGGCGGACGTGGATGAGCGAGCAGTGCCGGATCGAGGAGGCGCTCCTACGGGACATCGATAGCCGCCTGAACGCGTTGAACGAGGCCATCGCCACCGATGCCGTCCTCGGTCCGAACTTCCGGGTCGGCCACAGCGTGGTCACCCCGCGGGCCGGCATTGAGATCCAGGATCCACAGCAGTGGTTCAAGCAGGTCGTGGAGACCGAGATCACGCCCCTCTTGGGGGAGTACTGGTTTGATGATCCGAAGAGGGCCGAGGACGAGGGGGAGAAGCTGCTCCGCGGCCTCACACCGTGAGTGACTCGGCTGGCGGCGACGCCCTCGTCGGCAGGATCCCGGTGCGCAATGTCTGGCTGCTGATGCTGTACGCCTCACGGCTGTATCGGGAGATACCGGGGAGCCGCCGGTACGCCGTCGAGGAGAATCCCGACGATATCCCGGACCTCGTGGCGGAGATTCTGGTCCACGCGGTACAGCGTCGCCTGCGCCGCAATCTGAGTTCTGAACTTCGACGGAGGCAGGCCGACCTCACTCGGGTCCGGGGACGGATTGACCACCTGCGCACCGAGCGCCGCGGTCTGCTTCAGCGCGGCAGGGTCGCATGCACCTTCGACGAGTTGACCACCGACACGCCACGCAATCGGTTCGTCAAGGCGGGCCTCCGGGAACTGACCAGGACCGTCCAGAACGAGGAGTTGGTCCGGCGCTGCCGTACTGCCGCCGCCGCGTTGGAACGGGCCGGGGTCGGCAGCGAACCTTCGTCGATTCAATACCGGAGCGGGACCACGACGCCGGACACGACCGGTCGAACCAACGCCGAGGACCGACAGATGCTGGCTGCGGCCCGGCTCGCGTTCCGGCTGAGGCTGCCGACGGAGGACCCGGGGACGGTCCACCTGTCCTCACCGGATCGCGACGACGTTCGGGCCCGGACACTCTTTGAAGCCGCCGTCGGCGGGTTCTACCAAACCGTCCTCCCCCCTCACGGCTGGAAGGTCGGCACGGGGAAGAGAATCCACTGGCAGGTCGAGCATGCGACTTCCGGCATGGCCGAAATCCTTCCCTCCATGCAGACCGACATCGTCCTCGAAGGACCCGCCGGAACAGAGCGGCAGGCGTACCAGCGGCTCGTCATCGATACGAAGTTCACACACATCCTGAGCCCGGCCCAGTACGGGGACGAGAATAAGCTGCGAAGCGGCTACCTGTATCAGATGTACGCCTACCTGCGAACCCAGGAATGCGCTGACGATCCCCTGTCGCAGAAAACCTCAGGGCTGCTGTTGCACCCGTCCGTAGGACAGGCCGTCGACGAGGAGGCCACCATTCAGGGCCACCGGATCCGCTTTGCTACCGTGGACCTGGCAGCGGACAGCGTGGCCATCAGGAGCCGGCTGCTTTCCCTCG
>JAPOYM010000155.1 GCA_026706565.1 bacterium | reverse complement strand
CCCTCAGCCAGGACATCGGCGAGCACGAGGTCGTGATCCTGGACTTCTCCGAGACACAGTATGTGGACGACAGCGCCGCCCTGGTCGTGGAGCAGATGATCGACGTGGCTCGGGCCACCGACACCGAGTGCATCGTGATGGGCCTGCAGGGCGCGCCGGCAGCAACGCTGCGGTCACTCAACGTGCTGCGGCACATCCCCGCCGACCACATCGTGGAGGGCCTCGACGCCGCCCGCGAGGTCGCTAGGCGCCTGCTGGACGCCTGACGCCTCTACTCGTCGTCGTAGACCTCCTCGGGCACGACCACGAACTCGGGGTAGGCCTCGATGCCGAGCTCGCCCACGTCTTGGCCGAGCCGCTCGACCCTGCTCGAGACCCGCAGGCCGATCGTCACGTCGATCAGCTTCCACACGATGAAGGAGGCGGCGAACGAGAAGGCGCCGACGGTCACGACGCCCAGCAGTTGGGTGCCGAAGTCGGCGCCCCCGGCGATGCAGGCCGCGACGGTTCCCCAGACGCCGCAGATCAGGTGAGCGGGGATGGCCCCTACTACGTCGTCCAGCTTGAGCAGCTCCAGCGCCTTGATGCCGGCTGTGCAGAGGACGCCGCCGACGGCGCCGATGACGATCGCCCACCAGTGCTCGGTGATGTCGGGCCCGGCGGTGATGGAGACCAGGCCGGCGATGGCGCCGTTGAGGCCCGCTATGAGGTCCATGCGCCCCAGCAGCCTCTTGGAGACGGCGAGAGCCGACACGACGCCGGCGGCGGCCGCCAGGTTGGTGTTGACGAGCACGACGCTCATGCTCACGGCATCGGCGGCGCTCCCTAGCGCCAGCACCGATCCGCCGTTGAAGGCGAACCACCCCATCCAGAGGATGAACACTCCGAGAGTGACGATCAGCACGTTGGAGGGCGGCGTGGGCCGGGCTGTGCCGTCGGGGCGGAACTTCCCGAGCCTCGGGCCGATGATCATGACGCCCGCCAGCGCCGCCCAGCCGCCGGTGCTGTGGACGACCGTCGAGCCGGCGAAGTCCTGGAAGCCCTGCTCGGCGAGCCAGCCGCCGCCCCAGGTCCATGAGCCGACGATCGGGTAGATGAAGGCGGTGAGGACCAGCGTGAAAGCGAAGAAGGACCACATCTTGACGCGCTCGGCGATCGCGCCGGACACGATCGAAGCGGCGGCCGCCACGAAGACCATCTGGAAGAACCAGTCCGACATGGCCGAGTAGCCGTTGCCGACGACCGCCCCGAGCGCCCCCGCGTCACCCCCCAGCAGGGCCGCCTCGGCGGCGGACGAGTCGTAGAGGAACGTGAACCTGCCGATGACGCTGCCGACGTCGGTGTACATGAGGTTGTAACCGATGAGGTAGTAGGCGATGCCGGCGACGGAGAAGACCCCGATGTTCTTCAGGCAGATCATGGAGGCGTTCTTGGTGCGCACCGAGCCGGCTTCGAGCATGGCGAACCCGGCGGCCATCCACATCACCAGCACGCCCCAGACCAAGAACGCGAAAGAGTTGAGGACGAACTGGGTTGAGACGTCGATCACGGCGCTGCCTCCCTGCTCCCTCCCTGCTGCGGGGCGATCGGCCCGCCGGCGCGGCGATGCAGGCCGGCCGCGGATCCCGGCGCGACGTTAGCAGTCGCATCCCAGCCTCGGATTGCCCCTCCCCGGGGCGCTACGCGCGGGCCCGCAGGGCTTCGATGAGGCGGGGCAGGACCCGGTGGACGTCGCCGACGATGCCCAGATCGGCGACGCCGAATATGGGGGCCTCGGGGTCCTTGTTGACGGCCACGATGTGGCGGGAGTTCTTCATCCCCACTAGGTGCTGGGTGGCGCCGGAGATGCCGCAGGCGATGTAGACCTCGGGCTTGACCACCTTGCCGGTCTGGCCGACCTGCTGGGAGTACGGGACCCAGCCCGCGTCGACGATGGCCCGGGAAGCGCCGGCGGCGCCGCCCAGCAGCCCGGCGAGCTGCTCGATCATCTCGAACTTGCCGGCCTCGCCTAGGCCCCGGCCGCCCGAGACCACCACGGCGGCCTCGTCCAGCTTGGGCCCGGCAGACTGCTCGGCGCGGCGGCCGATCACCCGCGCCGCGCCGGCGGCGCCGCAGTCCACGGTGGGCAGATCCACCGGCCGGGCGGGCGGGCCGCCGCTGGGCTCAGCGGGGAACGACTTGGGCCGAACCAGGAAGATCTGCGGGCCACAGCCGACGAATCGGGTGTGGACGTTGACGGTGCCGCCGAATATGGGTTCGACGCCGACGAGAGCGCCGTCGCGCGCCTCGAGTCCGGTGACGTTGGTAATGACGGGCACGTCGAGGCGGGCCGACAGCCGACCGGCGAGGTCGCGCCCGTCGTAGGTGGTGGCGAATAGGATCACCGCCGGGGGGTCGTCGGAGGTTGCCACCGCCTCGGCCAGCGAAGCCGACAGAGCCGGGCCGACCAGCGCCTCGGCGGGACACTCGAGGCGCCGCAGCACCGAGGCGCCGTGCTCGCCGACCTCGGCGGCGGCGGGGGCGCCGCCCGCGCAGAACGCCTCGATCGTCTCGCCGAAGCGGCGCGCCGCCGCCAGAAGTTCCAGCGACGCCGACGCCACGCCGCCGGGGGCTGCCTCGACGTGTACCCAGACGGTTCCGAGGGCCATGGCGGTCTCCCTAGAGGACCTTGATCTCTTCGAGGTACGCCACGATGCGCTCGTGACCGCTGCCGTCGTCGGTGACGGTCTCGCCCGCCTCGCGGGCAGGCACGGGCGCCACCTCGACGATCTCCGCGCGGGCGCCGGCCCAACCGACCTCGGCGGCCGCGATGCCCAACTCCGCGATCCCGAGGCGGTCGACGGGCTTGTTCTTGGCCGCCATGATCCCCTTGAACGAGGGATAGCGGGGCTCGACGGCACCGGCGGTCACCGACAGCACCGCCGGCAGCGGACAGAGGACCTCGTCGTAGCCCGCTTCGGTCTGGCGCTGGACGGTCGCCTCGCCGTCGCCGAGGCTGACCGAGCGGGCGAAAGTGACCGAGGGGAGCCCCAACAGCTCGGCGATCTGCGCGGGCACGGTGCCGGTGTAGCCGTCGGTGGACTCCGTCGCCGTCAGGATCAAGTCGGGCTCAGCGCGCCGCAGCGCCGCAGCGAGGACCTTGGCCGTGCCTAGGGCGTCGCTGCCGGCGAGCGCCTCGTCGCTTACGAGGATGGCCCGGTCGGCCCCCATAGCCAGGGCGGTCCGCAGCCCGCCGAAGGACCCCTCGGGCACCATCGAGACGGCCACCACCTCGCCCTCGGTGGCCTCGGCCATCTGCAGGGCCATCTCGACACCGTAGGAGTCGGACTCGTCGAGGATGAGCTTCTCGTCCCGGACCAGCGTCTTCGTTTCCGCATCGAGTTTGCCGGGGTTCGCCGGATCGGGGATCTGCTTCACACACACGGCGATTCGCACCGTGTGAGTCTGCTGCTCCACCGCCCCGATTACAACGCGGCGCCCGCCCCCGCCCGGCTGGATGAGCCAGCGGCGCGACAACCGGAGGCGGGGCGCCGGGGGGCCGATCCGCGACGCCTCGCTCCCGCGCCGAAGGAGCGAACGGCGCCCCGGATCTCTGCCCGGACCCGCCGCGAGCCGATTGTGGTCCGCGGAGGCGGCGGGGCTAGCGTCACCGGGCGCCCGCGGGCTCTGGAGAGGAGCCGGACCTGAAGCTGCTGCTCATCGTGAACCCCTCCGCGTCCTCGGTGTCGCCCCGGACCAGGGTGGCAGTGAACCGGATCCTCTCGAGGAACCACGACGTGGCGGTGGCGATCACGACCCGCCGCCACCACGCCACGGCTTTGGCGCGTCGGGGCGTCGAGCGGGGCGCCGAGGCGGTCGTGGTGCTCGGCGGGGACGGCACGCTGAACGAGGCGGCCAACGGCCTCGTGGGCACCGACGCGGCGCTGGGGGTGCTGCCCGGGGGCTCCACCAACGTCTTCGCCCGTACCCTGGGCCTGCCCGACGAGCCGATCGACGCGGCGGAGGCGCTGCTGGGGGCGCTGGACAGCGGGGCGATCGAGCGCGTCGGAGTGGGGGCGGTCAACAACCGGCACTTCCTGTTCCATGTGGGCCTCGGCTTCGACGCCGCCGTCGTGGAGCGCGTCGAGCGGCGCAGCGACCTGAAACGCACCCTCAACCACGCCCTGTTCGTCTACGCCACCGTGGTCACATGGTTGCGCCACATCGACCGAGCCGTGCCGTACTTCGCTCTGGAGATGCCCGACGGCCGCCGCATCGAGGAGGGCTACTTCGCGGTGTGCCTCAACTCCAACCCCTACAGCTATCTGGGCACGCGCCCGTTGAACCTTGCGCCCCGGGCCTCCCTGGGCGAGCCGCTGGCGCTGGTCTCGGTGCGCGACTTCACCGGTTCCGGGCTCGGTCGGTTGGTATGGCAGGCGCTGCGCACCGAGGGCGGCGTGGCGGGCGGCGGCGAGGTGGACTACGCCGAGGGGCTCACCGAGTTCCGCGTGGTGGGCCACCGGCCCGTGCCGGTGCAGGTGGACGGCGACTTCGCCGGGAGGCTGATGAACCTGCGGCTGAGCCACCGCCCCGAGGCGCTGCGGCTGGTGCTGCCCTTCGGCTACTGAGACGCCTCCGGGCTGCGCTCGGCAGCGACCCGCGCCACGACCTCCCGGACCGTCGGGCAGTCGTCGGTGATGACGGCATCCACGCCGAGACGCACCAGGGCCTCGGCTGACGCGGCGTCGTTGACCGTCCAGACCCACACCTGCACCGACGCTTGGCGGGCCCGGCGCAGGAGGGCCCCGTCCACCGTCGCGTGGTACGGCTGGATCGCCGTGTGGCCACCGGCGGCCGCCCGCTCGGGGCCCTGCAGCACACGCACGGGGTCGAACATCAACAGGGCGGTGGCGAGACGCTCATCGACCTGCCGGATGCGTTCGACGGTGGCGCCGTTGAACGACGAGACCATTACTTCGTCGTAGGGACGGTAGGCCGAGGTGAGGCCCGCGACGGCCACAGCGATGGTGTTCTCGCCGTCGTAGTCGGCCTCGTCAGGGTCGTTCTTGACCTCGACTAGGACGCCCATGCCCTCGCAGGCCTCGAAGGCCTCCGCCAGGGTGGGAACCCAGTCGGGCAGCTCGTCGAGGGGGGTGCGGGCGATGAGCCTCCCGTCGGGCAGGTGGGCGTCGTGGTGGGCCACCAGAACCCCCTCGGCCGTGCGCCGCACGTCGAGCTCCACCCAGTCGGCGCCCAGCCGGCGCGCCAGCCCGAACGCCTCGACGGTGTTCTGGCGCGCGGCGCCGGTGGCGCCGCGGTGCGCCACCACCAGCGTCATCGGCTCACCCCGGCGCCGCGGCGGCGCTCGTCGGTGCCTGTGTGCGCCACAGCCCTCCCTCCGGCCGCTCCCGTCCGATGTTCCGACAGGATGTTCCCAAGCTTCCCACAGTCGATCTTGATGTTTCCACAGCCGGTCTGTATCGTGGCGGCCTACTTGCCGGCGCGACCTAGGAGTCCGCGCCCACCGTACCCATCCGCTGAACCGGGAGAACGTGTTGGCACTCACCATGCCCACGGCACTGCGGGGCGACGCCGACTGGCGCACGCTGGCCGCCTGCCGGAACACCGACCCCGCGTTGTTCTTCCCCGTCGGGACGACAGGGCCGGCCGTCGAGCAGATCCGCAGCGCCAAGGCCGTCTGCGGCCAGTGCCCGGCCCGCGAACCGTGCCTGGACTTCGCGATGCGCACACGCCAGGACTCCGGCGTGTGGGGCGGCATGACCGAGGACGAGCGCCACAGGCTGCGGCGCGTCAGCCGGGCCTGAGCGCCCGGGCGGATCGAGCCCGGTCGCCCGGCCTCAGTCGATCAGCTTCAGTTGATGATCTTCAGACCGGCGTTGTAGCGCCGCGTCGGCGCCAGCTCCACGTCGACCGCCTCCGCGAGGGCGGCGAAGGCCCGGCCGGCCTCGCCGTCGGGGTCGATCGCAGCCACCGGGCGTCCCGAGTCTCCGCCGGCCCGCAACTCGGTCACCAGCGGCACCTGCCCCAACAGCGGCACCTCGAGGCGGCGGGCCAGTTCGGCGCCCCCGCCCGAGCCGAACAGCTCGTAGCGCTTCCCGTCGTCGCCGGTGAACCAGGACATGTTCTCGATAACGCCCTTGACGGTGAGCTGCACCCGCTTGGCCATGAAGCCGGCCCGCTGCGCCACGCTGAGCGCCGCCGGCTGCGGCGTGGTGACGATGTACACCTCGCTGCGAGGCAAGTACTGCGACAGCGAGATGGAGATGTCGCCGGTGCCCGGCGGGAGGTCCACGAGCAGGTAGTCGGGGGCGTCCCACCACACGTCGGTCAGGAACTGCTCCAGCGCCTTGTGCAGCATGGGGCCCCGCCAGATGACCGGCTGGTCCTCGGCGGCGAAGAACCCCATCGAGATGCAGCGCACCCCGTGGGCTTCGGGCGGCACGAGCATCTCGTCGATGACCACCGGGCGGCGGTCGATGCCCAGCATGCGGGGGATCGAGAACCCCCACACGTCGGCGTCCACGACCGCCACTCGGCGGTCCCGCGCCGCTAGGGCGACCGCCAGGTTGGAGGTGACCGAGGACTTGCCGACGCCGCCCTTGCCCGAGGCCACCAGCAGCGAGCGCGTGCGGCAGGCCGGGTCGGCGAAGGGGATGGCGCGGCCCTCGGCGTGGCCGTGGGCGGGGCCCGAGCCGGCGGTGGCGGCGGGATCGCCGATGAGGCGCTCCCGCAGAGCGGTCCGCTGGGCGTCGGTCATCACGCCCAACTCGACGCGCACGTCACGGACGCCGGGCAGGGCACTCACCGCTGTGGACACCCGGTCGGTGATCTCCGAGCGCATCGGGCAGCCCTCGACGGTGAGGGCGACATCCACCTCCACGACCCCCCGCGGCGAGACGCGCACGTTCGAGACCATGTCCAGTTCGACGATGCTGCGGTGCAGTTCGGGGTCCTGCACCGGCTGCAGCGCCTCCAGAACCTGCTCGGCAGTGGGAGCCTTGGAACCCGGCACTCGTCGCCTCCGTTCTCAGGGGTCGGCGGCCAGCAGCAGGCTACCGGCGCCACCGGGCCGCCCGGGGCCGGGCGGCGCTGCGGCGGGCATAGAATTCGGCGTCGCTGTTTCCGCTTCCAGGAGACCCCCAGCGTGACGCTCTACCTCGTCAGGCATGCCGATGCCGGCCCGCGTGATCCTTACTCGTCGGCCGATCACCTGCGCTGGCTCAGCGAGGACGGGCTGCAGCAGGCCGCCCGCATCGCCGACCGGCTCGGGGACGCCGGCGTGACCCGCGTGCTGTCGAGCCCGTACCCGCGCTGCGTCCAGACCGTGGAGCCGCTGGCCCGCCGCCTGGGCGTGGAGGTCGAGACCGACACGGTCTTGGCCGAAGGCGCCGACGGCCGCCGGACGCTGGCCCTGATGATGGCCCTGGCCGGAACCGAGGCGGTGCTGTGCAGCCACGGCGACGTCATCCCCGACGTGCTCGGGCTGCTGGAGACCGCCGGCACGGCCATCAACGGGACGCGCGGCAACGCCAAGGGCTCGATCTGGACGATCAACAGCGACGGAGAGGCGCTCGTGTCAGCCGCCTACACCAAGATCCCCCGCAAGCCCGACGCCGACCCGCGTTAGGGACTCTGAGCGGCCCGGACCTCTTCGGCGAGGCGGGCGCCCTCGGCGAGCAGGCCGGCGGGTGCGTCCAGGGTGGCGAGGTGTTCCAGGTCGGCCAGGGCGTCGTCGAGGAGACCGCTGCGGGCCAGGGCCAAGCCTCGCCAGAAGCGGGCCTCGGGATCGTCGGGCGCCAGCTCGACGGCCCGGTCCAGGGCCCCCATCCCCTCGGCCGCGAGATCCTCGAAGGCGGCCAAGTCCGGCGAGGTCAACAACGCGCCGCGGCCCACCAGTGCGGCCACGTTGGCGGGGTCGGCCGCCAAGGCGCTGCCGAACAGCCGGGCGGCCAGCACCACCTGCCCGCCGTCAGCCAGATGGCGGGCGGCGGTCGCCATCTGGCCGGGCGTGGCGCCGGCTACGAGCGCCTCGACGGCTGCGGCGTCGCCGGCCGCTTCGGCGGCGGCGAGGCGGCCCGCCAGGACGCGCTCGCGCAGCTCGGCGGCGGCGACCAGCTCCTCCATGAGCGGCGGCGCCTCGACGGCATCGAAGACCGCCAGATGCGCCGCGGCCTCCTCCAGGCTGCCGGTGCGCAGCGCCACGACAGCCCCGAACACTCTGGCGGCGGGATAGCGGGCGTCGGCGGCCACCGCAACGGCGATGCGCTCGCCGGCTGAGGCCAAGTCGCCGCGCTGGAAGTCGATCCAGCCCCAGTAGGCGTGCGCCTCGGCGTTGGACGGCTGGGTGTCGGTGACCGCGGCGTAGATCTGCTCGGCCTCGTCGAAGCGGCCGGCGGCCAGGTGCTCCTGGGCTTCGAAGAGCAGGCCGCGGGTGCTCCGGCGGATGTCGCCGGTGGCGGTGTCGAGCGACGAGCGGCTGCCCAGCGCGGAGGCCAGCCCCACCCCCAGCCCACCGCCGACCATCGCCACAACGACCAGCACCGCCACCGGGCGGCGCCAGTGCCGCTGCGGACGGGCGGGGCGGCCCAGCCCCCCAGAGACGTCGGCGGCACCCCCGTCAGCCGCTGCGATGCCCGCGCCCCCCTCCTCGGCGGCGGCGTCCTCGCCAGCGGATGCCCGGCGGCGGACCGCGGCTCGCCGCTCGTTGTACACCTCGGCCAAGTGCCTGTAGTCGTCCTCGCTGATGTCGCCGGCTGACCGCTCGGCCTCCAAGTCGGCCAGGGACCGCTCCAGGAACTCCAACTCCTCGGCGTCGCCGTGCGCCTCGCGGTCCATGTCAGCGCCAGCGCCGGAAGGCGAATCCCAGTCCGGCCGCGGCGGTGAGGCCCACGACGGCGGGGATGATCCATACGAGGCTGCCGAAGCCGCGCGCCGGCGGTGTCAGCAGGACCGGCTCGCCGTAGAGGGCAGCGTAGGCGGCCCTGATCTGGTCGTCGCTCTGGCCGGCGTCGACGCGGCGGGCGATGTCGGCGCGGATCTCCCGGGCGACCGACACGTTGGACTCCGCCACCGACTCGCCGGCGCACTGCGGGCAGCGCAGGCTGCGGGCGATGGCCGCGGCCCGCTCGGCGTCGCTGGGCGTGCTCCGGTCGTCCAGCGACCCGTAGGTCACCAGCACGGCGAAGGCGACGAGCACCAGCCCCCAACCCAGCCGCCGGCGAACGACCGCCGAGCCGAGAGCCCCCCCGACAGCCCTCGATCGGCGCGACGAATCCGAGGCATCGACCTTGCGAAGGTGAGCCGCCGTCTGAATCACCTTGGGTCTCACAGCACTTGGACCTCAACCTTCGCCTCGTCCGCGAGCGCTAGACGGTAGCCCGCGCCGCCGCCACGACGAGCAGGCCGCGGCCAGCCGCGGCGTCCACGCCCAACTCGAAGGTCGTGGAACAACTCAGGACGTTGACGTCACCGTCCACGAATCTCTGCTGAAGCTCTGCCGCGTAGTCAGTGTCCAGTTGCCCTGTGTGCTCTTCCACGCGCATTCCGATGGGTTGGAGCGACGTGTACAGGTGGCGGTAGTGATCGCTAGCAGAATGTGGGGTGGGCACTCTCGGATCCGGTCACGGGAAATGAGTTCGTTGGGCAGGGGATCACCACCGAAGCGCTCCCTGTGAAGATCCAGCGATTCTCGGACCAGTTCCTTCGTGTCGCCTACGAAGCGACCGAATGTGACGTCGGGGAAACAAGCGAGGACATGAGGACCGGTCCCCTATCTGCGATCTCCAACTCGAGCGCGTGAAGAGGGCGGCCCGGGTCAAGACCATTGAGATGGTCGCTCGCGTCCTCATGGGTTCGGTTTCGGGTACGTCCGCTGGCGGCCCGTCGGCACCGAGAAACTCCGTCGCGATGGGAGCAAGGGCCAGGATCGATGTGCCTCGCAGGCTCTCCTGGTTGCGGACAAGTTCCCCCTCTGTCGGCGAAGAAGCAAGTCGGGGCATCGAGCAGGCCCTCGAACCGCCACGTCCTCTCTCCGGTTGACGTGCGAAGCGCCACCTCCCACGAACAGGGCGGATCGAGGGGGACCTCCCGCAGGTCGAACCGCGAGACAGCGAACGAGCGCGAACGGCCCCTGCCGTCGGTCACGATCCACGAGCCCTGGCATTCCGGCGCGGGGGGAAGTTCGACATAGGGACCTGCCCCGGCGTACCGGTCAATGCGCACACGCGGAACGCCTGCCCGACCCGCCTCTGCTCGTTCGGACCGTCGATCCCCCCGATCGAGACGTTCGGCCAGAACCTCCCGCCCCTGTAGCGATGAACCCCTTCGGCCACAAAAAATATGACGGTGGCAGCAGGGCAGTCGGTAGCTGAAGCGTTCCAGTTGCGCTGCTGGATGAATCGGGCGACCGCGCTCTTGGCCATCCCGTAGGTCTTGCCGTCGAGGGCTAGATCGATTTCTCCCACGAGGCCGACGTCGCGTACTAGCGGGCGCAGCTCCCGCTCGATCTGCAGCGGATGCATGTCGGCCCAGCAATCCTGCCAGTCGCAACCCACGACCACTGCCGGCCCTATCGGAGAAGAGCGATGAACCCGGCCCGCTCGAAGCCGCGGTCGTGAGCGGGAGCCTCTGTGATCCCGTACTCCTCCATGACAAGGAAACTCGCGCAGTCAGTGAGGCTTCACTCTTGGTCCGGCCGGGCGGCGTACCGCTCGACGGCGGCCCGAAACTGCGTGTCCGACACGGGAACTACCTTGACGCCCGGCGCGCGATCGAGTCGCTCAATCATCTTGGTTGCGAAGAGTCGGCGGAACTCGCCCAATCCGGCCATGGCGTTGAGCACCTCGACCAAGACGAGTCGGGACGGTGCGGGCGCTCAGGTGAGGTGGGCTCGGCCCCTGTTGATGATGGCGGCCATGCGGCGGTTGACGGTGCGGGGCATCACCTCGGCGAGGCTCGAGGCGATGCGGCGGCGCAGCGGCGAGCCACCCCGCTCCCGTCACTCGCCGCCACGCCTGCCGGAACGTAGGCTGTGGACATGGCCGTTGTTGCGCCGG
>JAPOYM010000020.1:8368-11304 GCA_026706565.1 bacterium | reverse complement strand
ACCACCCCAGCAGCCTCGGGCCGCTGGTCGCCGGAAAGCGCGGTTATGTCCCCACCGAGCCCCCCGCCACCCCGGCGAACCCCGGACCCCACACGCCCGAGCCCGACGCCCCGCCCCCCGCCATCCCGGCGAGAGCCGGAATCCACTCACGGCCCACCGAGCCCCCCGCCCTTACCTCCCGACGAAACCCGGACCCCACTCGCCCGAGCCCGAATCCCCACAACCCGCCGAGCCCGCCCCGGCCCCCCGCCCGTCATCCCGGCGAAGGCCGGAATCCACGCTCTGGCTGTCCGGGCGGCGGTCCGGCGCGCCGTCCGCTCCTTCGGCGCGGGCGCAAGGCACCGCGAACCGGCCCCCCGGCCCCCCGCCCTCCGCCGCCCACCGCCATCCCGGCGAAGGCCGGAACCCACTGACCAAGGCTCGCCACGTCTCTGAGCAGGAACGCAGAACAAAAAGGAGCACCCCAATGCCCCGCACCAAGACAACGCCCCGGCCACAGCCGCCCGCCGAGCCCGCGCCCCCCCGGCCCGCCAGACGCGGCCACCGCGGCCTCACCACCCTCGAATGGCTCCTCATCGTCGCCGCCGTCGCCGGACTCGCCGCCCTCGCCGTCGTCCTCGTCCAAAACGTCGTAGACGAAACCGCCGAACAAATCAGCGGCAGCAACGCCCGAATAACCGCTGCGAAAGTCGCTGCTGCAGAGATTACCGACGACACGGCCTCAGACTTCGGTAGTGCCGCTGACCCTCCGGCCAAGACCAAGGTCAATACGGATGGTAAAGCGAAATGTGATCGCCTACAGATCACCTATGGAAACGCGTTCAGCGAAGAGGGCATGATAGCAGTATGGCAGGATAAGAATGCTAGCGACAATTTACCAGACGCGATTACCGCTAGCGATGCTCAAGAGTGCAACATAAAGTAGTTTGACTACGGCTAGATCGCAACTCCAACATGGATTCCAGAAGTCAGAAGACCAGAAGTGAGAAACAGAGAGGTGCCCAGAATGGAAACTAGACGCAACTCTATATTGCGCAACGAGTCTGGCCTTACAACACTTGAGTGGCTACTGATCGTAGCTGCAGTAGCGGGTCTCGCCGCATTAGCTGTTGTGCTAGTGCAGAATGTCGTCGATGAGACCGCCGAGGAGATCACTGGCAGCAATGCTAGGGAGACGGCCGCACAAGTCGCTGCGGCGAAAATAACCTCAGACGCTCGATCCGACCTACCTCCAGATGGTGCGCCTGCTGACTGGGATGCCACGAATTGGAAATTGCGGGAGTCAGAGCAACAGGCCGTTCAGAATGAGTACTCGGCAAAATGCAATAGGTTGGGGATCACCTACAGCGATGTCGAACTCAAGGTCAAATGGAGCGACGTGAAACCAGTCGCTGCCCCGGCTGCGGCTGCCGGGGCTCGCGGTTCGCGGTCTGACAAGGCCGGTACCGACAATATGGCATGGTCGGCCCAGGATGAGGTCTTGTGTAAGTTGGGATGAAGTCTGGTGTGAGGTCGTCACTCCTTGAGTGATGTTGGCTACCTGGCAGGGGGCGCCGCTCCACCAATCCCCAGCGTGGACTCTCTACAATGTGGCGCTTCGGAAGTTGGCGGGGTGTGACTGCGGCGGGGAGCGCCCAGTAGGGTCTGCCTGCGTAGAGGAGCGCCCGGATGCGGTAGTGGGCAGTGGGCGAATCGGCGGAACCCGAAGGCGACGCGTTGGGCTCGGTCCACGAGGACGTTGATCGCGAATCCGCCGACGTGGGCGGGTGAGGTTCGGCGGGCCCGACGGAGCCTGCGTGACGGCTTGTTCTGGCGGGGGACCGCGTGGCTCCGGCGGGCTTCCGCCGGTGGATCGCCGGGGGCGGCTCCGCCCGCGGCGGCGGGTGCGCTCGTAGCCCCGCGGCTACCGGGCAGGAAGTTCGACGGCATCCCACCGGCGTCTGGGCGCTCGGGCCGGGCACACCCGGGGGCCGCGCTGTCAATACCTTCAGCCGTCGCTTCGAGTCTTGTTGAAACGAGGATTCCTGGCTCTTCGGATTTGGGCGGGGAGTGGTTCCGCGGCGGGGCGGGCGGTGGCCCTATGGCTCGTTCAGGGGGTCGGGGGGCGGTGCCGTCGGCGCAGGGCCGCGAGTTCGGCTTCGGCGGCGGCTCGGTGTTCGGCGGCTTCGTGGGCTTGGTGGAGGTCGTCGGCGTCGAGGAGCCAGGCCCCCGCGGCGGGGTCGTAGAGGCGGAGTTTGGGGGGCTGCCAGTGCAGCTCGAGGCCGAGGGCGTCGCTGCGCGCGGTCAGCGTCCCGTCGGCGTCGGGGGCGACGGGGACGGGCTCCCAGCGGCCGCGGCGGCGGCGCTCGCCCTCGAGCGGCGGCGCGAAGTACTCGCCGCCGGTGGGGTCTAGCCGCCAGTACTCGGCCACGCCGAGAGCGGCGAAGCGGGCGGGCTCGGCGCGCAGGTCCCGCTGGTAGGTGGTGTGGGAGGCGATCTCCAGCGCCCGCATCGGCGGCGCTCCCGCCTCCCACACCTTGTAGGTCCTGCGGCCCTCCAGCGCGCCGCGGTCCGCGCCGAACGCCACCGCCGCGTCCGGCTCGCCCGTCCTGCGCGCGCTGACGCCGGACACCGGCCCCCCTCGGGCAGCGGAGCCCGAAGCGGACCCCCCGAGCCGGCGAAAGTCGACCAGGACGAAGCCGACCGCTGGGCGCGCGGCGAGCGGCGCCGCCCGGCCGCAGCACCTCCTCGAGGCCCGAGCGGCGGCGCCCGAGCGGCAGCGGCGGCTCGAAGTAGTCCCCGCCGGTGGGGTCCAGCCGCCAGTACTCCTGCACGCCGAGAGCGGCGAAGCCGACGGGCTCAGCGCGCAGGTCCGCTTGCAGGTGGTAACGACAAATACCCAAAACGCGCGGACCGGCCAACGCGGCGGCCGCGGCGGCTGCGGCGCGGCGGGTCAG
>JAPOYM010000020.1:0-8175 GCA_026706565.1 bacterium | reverse complement strand
GGCGGGTCTCTGAGGCGGCGACCTCGCGGCGAGTGTCCGCGGTGAGCGCGTCCATCCGCTTGACCAGGCGGGTCTCTGAGGCGGCGACCTCGCGGCGAGTGTCCGCGGTGAGCGCGTCCATGCGCTTGACCAGGCGGGTCTCTGAGGCGGCGACCTGCGCGGTGGTCTGTCGGTGGAGGTGCAGGATCAGCAGGCCGAGGAATCCGACTGTGCCGAGGATGGCTTCGAACATGGCGGGCCTCCGGGGAGAGCGGACACTTTAGCAGCCGAGCGCGGCACCGTCCGCGCCCTGTCGCTGGACCACTATACCGCCATGACACTATATTACAATCTATGTCAGGAGATATCATGTTTCAGATCGGCTGGGCCTACGGGCGGCCCGGAGGGCGGCGGTTCACCTGGGATCCGTCGGAGTCGAGGTTCTGCGATGCGGGTGCCGGGGCACCGCCGAGGCCGCGGCCCGCGAGGCCGAGCCAGCGGCCCTGCGCCGACCGGCGGGCCCCGCCCTATGGCCGCGCCGCGGCGGTCCCCTCGGCTCGACTGCTGTCGGGCCCGGCGGCCGGGCTCGTGCATGCGCCGTCGCCGAGCGGCTCGTCGAATCGCCCCATCTTGCAGTGTGTTGGTTGTAGTGTCGCAGAGATTCTGCAATAATCGGCCTGTGAGCGATCGGGAGTCTGGTTCTCAGGCGTCGGCCTTGCTGGAGTTCCGGGCGCGCAACGTGCGCTCGTTCAGAGGGGACGTGAGCCTGTCCCTGGAATCCACCGCCGTGTCCGAGCCGGATTGTGTGCGCGAGGTCCCGTGGCGCATGGGTGGGACGCGGCTCTCGGTTCTTGCGGCCGCGGGCGTCTTCGGCGCGAACGCGTCCGGCAAGACGAATCTGCTGGGCGCGCTTGAGGACATGCGAATGCATGTCGTGCATTCTTTCAGGCACGGGACTCCGGGCGGCGGCGTGCCCCGGTCGCCGTTCCTGCTCGACGAGCGGTCCAAGGCCGAACCGTCGCGTTACGAGGTCGACCTAGTGCTCAACGGCGTTCTGCACCGCTATCGCTTCTCGCTCGACGACGACAGGGTTGTCGAGGAATCGGCGTCGTGGTATCCGAACGGTCGTGCCGTGCGACTGTTCGAGCGCGGCCTCGCCGAGGTCACGCTCGGGAGCACGCATCGGGCGAAGGGACGGGCGGCGATCGGGATCCTTCGGCCGAACGCGCTGTTCCTCTCGGCGGCGGCGCAGGTCGATCACCCGGCCCTGCTGCCTCTGTACCGATGGTTCGCGGAGAATCTGCTGGTGATCGACGGCGAGAGCCGCCAGTCCGGCACGATGTTCACTGCTGCGCTGCTCGACAATGCGGTGTTACGCGACCCGGTCATCCGGCTGATGCGCGCGGCCGACCTTGGAATCACCGCAGCCCGGATGGTCGAGTTGGACCCCGCCATGCAGGAGCGTGTTCAACGTGTCGCGCGAATCCTCGGCGGCGAGGAGGACACGCAGGTGCCGGGCGACTCCGTCGAGTTCGAACCGTTCGGAGCGATGCGATTCACCCACCGGGGGCGTGACGGCGAGGTGGAACTCGACGAATCGGAGGAATCCCGCGGGACTCTGGCGTGGTTCGCGCTCCTCGGACCCATCCTCCGGGCGCTGGCCGACGGCTCCGTGCTCTTGGTCGACGAGTTGGATTCGAGTCTCCACCCGACGCTGGTGCGGGCTCTGCTTGAACTCTTCCAGGAACCGGAATCGAATCCCAGGCATGCTCAGATCATCTTCAATGCCCACGATGTGACTGTCCTGGGTGACTCCCGCAGCCCGCGGCTCCTCGGGCGGGACCAGATCTGGTTCACCGAGAAGTCCAACGACGGGAGCACGCGCCTCTATCCGCTCACAGACTTCGATCCGAGGAAGCAGGAGTCCGTCGGGAAGCGGTTCCTCGAGGGCCACTACGGCGGCAAGCCGATCCTGTCGCTCGGCGATTTCGGTGTGGCCGCCGAACTCGCACAAGCCGACAAGTGAGCCGGACGGGCAGACGCCGGCCGGGCCGAGCCCAAGCCGCCAGCCACGCAGCCGCCAGGAAGCTGCACGTCTTCACCGAAGGAGAGAAAACGGAGGTCCAGTACCTCGGGCGCTGGTCCCAGTCGCACCGAGAGCGGGTGCTGGTCGTGTTCGGCCACTTCCACGGCAGCCCCCGGAGACTCGTCGAAGAGGCTAGGAAACAGAAACGCAAGGACCGTCGGCGGGACCAGCTGGCCGATGAGTATTGGTGCGTATTCGACATCGACGAGCATAGGAGAGTCCCTGAGGCCATAGACATGGCGCAGGCCAACCAGATTCGCCTGGCGGTATCGAACCCCTGCATCGAACTCTGGTTCCTCCTGCACTTCGAGGACCAGAACGCGTACATCGACCGAAGCGCCGCCCAGAGCGAGTCGAAGCGTCGCCTTCAATGTGGCAAGAACCTCTCAAGTGAGGCGCTAGCACGACTCGAGGCGCGATTCGAGGATGCGAGGCGACGAGCGCAGAACCTCGATCGCAAGCACGAACTGGACGGGTCGCCGCCGCGCACGAACCCGAGCAGCAACATCTGGGAACTCGTAGAGCGGATCAGAGCCGAATAGGTCGCCGCATGGCGACTGCGATCCACGCACCAGGGACGCCGCAGCGACGATCACCGATATCGGGACCTTGAAGCGATACGCCAGTGGTATCCGGGCAAGCTCTAGCGACGGTCTTGCCTCCGCGGTCGCTAAGTGGAGCCTCACCGGGTAGCGTGGTGCTGGCGCTGCTATAGGTGACGCGAGCGGTTGTCTTGGCGGTTGCTATGCCGTCAGCGACAGCCTTCGTGACTACCGCGCAGACTCCGCCATCGGTTTCGCCGCTAACCGGCCTTGGCGGCGATCTTGCAGACCTTGTCGGTGCTGTCCCAGGTGATAACGGCCACGGTGCCCCAAGCCGTGTTTGCAGCGGTACAAGCAGTCATTTTCGGGCCATCGCCGGTCTTGGTGTTGGCGTCGGCTACGGCCGCTTGGGCGAGCCGGTATCTTTCGCCCGCGATGAGGACGGTGCATGTGCCGCTGCTGTAGGAAGCGTCGACGCCGATGTCGCTGTAGGTGATATTGAGCCGGTTGCACGCCGACTGCCGTTTGTCGTGCGCGGTGGTCGTGTCGTCTGTGATCGCTTGGGCGGCCACGCGCGCGGCGGTCTCGCGGGCGCTGCTGCCGGCGATTTGTTCGGCGGTTTCGTCTACGACGTTTTGGACTAGGACGACGGCTAGGGCGGCGAGGCCGGCTACTGCGGCGACTATTAGGAGCCACTCGAGGGTGGTTAGGCCCCGGTCGGCGCGCTTGGCGGGCCGGGGGGGCGCGGGCTGGGTGGGCGGCTGCGGCCGGGGTGCTGTCTTGGTGCGGGGCATTGGGGTGCTCCTTCTTGTTCTGCGTTCCTGTTCAGGAACCTGAGGGGCCTTGGTCAGTGGATTACGGCCTGCGCCGGAATGACTGGGGCGGGGCGGGTTCTGCGGGGTGCGGGGACTCGGGCGTGGGCGGCTGGGTTCCGGGTTTCGCCGGGATGGCGGTGGGCGGCGGAGGGCGGTGGGCCGGGGGGCCGGTTCGCGGTGCCTTGCGCCCGCGCCGAAGGAGCGGACGGCGCGCCGGACCGCCGCCCGGACAGCCAGAGCGTGGATTCCGGCCTTCGCCGGGATGACGGGCGGGGGGCCGGGGCGGGCTCGGCGGGCGGCGGGGATTCGGGCTCGGGCGAGTGGGTTCCGGGTTTCGTGGGGAGGAGGGGCGGGGGGACTCGGTGGGCCGTGAGCGGATTCCGGCTCTCGCCGGGATGGCGGGGGGCGGGGCGTCGGGCTCGGGCGTGCGGGGTCCGGGGTTCGCCGGGACGGCGGGGGGCTCGGTGGGGACATAACCGCGCTTTCCGGCGAACAGCGGCCCGAGGCTGCTGGGATGGTTTGTGGGCCGCCCCGCGGGTTCGTTCATGGCCACTGCCTGCTCCTGTCTTTGGGGGCCATCTGGGGGCTCTTGAGTTGTCCTTCGGGTTCGCTCCCCTGACAACCACCGGCGGTGCTGGCATCCGATTCGAGGCGGCGGCGCGGGCAGTGCGGCGGCGGCGGCGGCTGCTGCCGCCGCGGCCGAGGCGGGGCGCAGGGGACTTCGGGTTCTCCGCGTTCTCCGGGGCGGGGCGCGGCCCGGCTGGGTCGGCTCTCTCGTCGGAACTCAGAGGCTCGGCGTCGGCGCGCGCGGCCGAGCGGTCAGCCGGCGCTCATCCGCCCGTGTGGCACCTGGCGCGCAGATTCGGTGAAGCTGGCACAACCCGGCAGGAGGACCGCGGCGGTGGCCCAGTCAGCCGAGGCGCGGCCTCGCACAGTGAGGACTCCGTCTGCGACGCCGGCCGCCGCGTCCGGCACCGCGGCGGTGACGCCGGGCCCCAGCTCGCACCGTGACGACTGCGTCTGCAACGCCGGCCGCCCCTAGCAGCGGTGACGTCTTCAGCCGAGACGCGGCTCGCTCAGGGTCGCGCAGAGTTCGGCTGTCGGAAGCCTGGGGCGCCTCTGGCTGCGGCTGGGCTGAGCAGGCGGTAGCCCTCGTGGGCGTCGAGGCCGCCGAAGGGCAGAACGTGCAGCGCCGGGGTGGTGACGCCGTTGGCCACATAGGCGGCGATGCGGTCTCGGCACTCGGCGGGCGTTCCGTTCGTGAGGACGTCGTCCACCAACTCCTCGGGGATCTGCTTCAGGGCGCCCGCCCGGTCCCCGCTGTCCCAGCGCTCCCAGAACGGCGTCAGCATCGCCTCCCGCCCCAGCCACACATGGAACGCCCGGTACACGGCCACCGAGACGTAGCCAGCCAACATTCGCTTCGCCGCGGGCATCACGGCGGCGCGGTCGGGGTTCGGGCAGACGAACAGGCGGGCCACGATTTCCGCATCGGGCGCGATCTCACGCACGATTCCGGCCACCCGCACCGTGTCGGTCGCCGAGAGCCAGTTGATGATGGCGCCGTTGGCCTCGCGCGCCGCCAGGCGGAGCATCTGCGGGCGCAAGGCGGCCAGCAGCAGCGGAACCGGCGGGTCGGGCGGCTCCCCGGCGGTGAGGCGGAAGCCCGTCACCTCGAAGGTGTCGTAGCCGGCGGTGACCTTCTCCCCCGCCAGTGCAGCCCGCAGGAAACGCAGCGTGTCCCGCGCCCGGCGGTACGGCTCGCGGAACGGGACGCCGTTCCAGCGCTCCACGATGACATCCGACGAGGTCCCGATGCCGAGCGCGAACCGGCCGGGGGCGGCCTGGGCCAGCGCCGCAGCCGACTGCGCCAGCGTCGCCGGGCCCCGCGTGTAGATGGGGACGATGGCCGTGCCGAGGCGGACATCGGGCTCCCAGGCCGCCGCCAGTGCCAGCGGGGTGAACCCGTCGACACCCGACGACTCGGCCGACCACAGGTCGGTGTAACCCCACGACACCAGCTCGCCGATGCGCTCACGCTGGGTGCCCAGTGGACCGCCCAGCGGCACCGAGACCCCCAGGGGAGTTCTTGCTGCGGCCTGTGAGGTCACCGGCCGCCTACAGCCACCTGAAGACCAGGCCGTCGCGGCGCTGGGCCCACTCCTCGGCGGTCATGGCGAACCGCTCGTGGTCCTCCCAGCAGCCGTTGATCTCCAGGAAGCGCAGCGCCACGCCCTCCGAGCGCAGCGCCAGCTTCTCCACCACGCGCCGGCTGCGCTCGTTGCGGGGCACGATGGCGATCTCGACGCGGTGCATGTCGAGCTCCTCGAAAGCGAACCGCAGCCCGGCCGCCACCGCCTCGGGAATGTAGCCGTTTCCGGCGTGGCGCTGATCGATCCAGTAGCCGATGTGGCAGGACTGGAACGGGCCCCGGGTCACCCCGGTGACGTTCATCTCCCCCACCAGCGTCCCGTCCACGAACACGCCGAACCCGTAGCCGGTGCCGAGGTGGCGTTCCCGGTCGCGGGCGCCGCAGCGTGCCGAGAAAGCGGACCTGCTCACGTCGGGGTCGGGCACCCCGTGGGGCTTGGCCGGCTCCCAGCAGGTCAGCCAGGCGCCGTTGCGGCCCCGCACCTCGCGCCACTGCGAGAAATCGCCCGGCGCCAGGGGACGGAGACGCACCCGGCGCCCGGTCAGCGCCGGAAGCGAGTGGGTCGAGGCGAGAGCCCTGCGCATCCGTTCCGGCACCCTAGCCAGCATCATCTGGCCCCCGCCGCGGGCGGCTCACATAAGGACCGCTCACCGTCGCCGGCCGGCAGGCTGCGGACCAGCCCGTCGAGCAGGTCAGTCTCAGAGACTAAGCAGCGGTCGAAACCGAAGAAGCGCATGATCTTCACCAGCACGCACATCCCGGCGACGATCACGTCGGCTCGGTCGGCGTGCAGCCCCGGGTTGGAGATGCGCTGGGCGCGGTCCTCTGTGGCGAGCGTCCTGAAGACGTCCTCGGCCGCGGCGCGGGTCAACTCGAAATGGTGGATCTGTTCGGGATCGTACGGTTCGAGCCCCAACTCGACGGCCGCGGCGCTCGTGACCGTGCCCGCCACACCGATGAAGCACGCCGTGCGCTGCACCTCGGGGATAGCGACGAGCACATCGTCGAGATGGGCCTCGACCACCGACAGGCAGGCGTGCAGCTCCTCGGGGCGGGGCGGGTCGTGATGGATGAACTGCTCAGTGAGGCGTACGCAGCCCGCATCCGCCGAGTGAACGCCCTCGCAGCGCTCGGATCCGAAGGCGAACTCGGTGGACCCGCCGCCGATGTCGGCCACGAGGAACGGCCCGCGAGCGGGCACCAGCCCGGCGGTGGCGCCGTCGAATCCCAAGCGGGCCTCGGTCTCGCCGTCGAGCAGCTCGGGGCGCACACCCAGGACGGCTTCGGCGGCGTCGAAGAACTCCCCGGCGTTGCGGGCGTCGCGGGCCGCTGAGGTGGCCGTGGCGCGCACCGCCTCGACGCCCAGCCGGTCCATGATCCGGCGGTAGTCCTCGAGCACGGTGATCGTGCGGCCGATCGCTTCGCCGGCCAGGCAGCCCGAGGCGTCGACGCCCTCGCCGAGACAGGTGACGATGGAGTGCCGCTCGAGAGTCTCGACGCCGCCGCGGCTGACGAGCAGGCGGGTGGAGTTCGTCCCGCAGTCGACCGCCGCCAGCACGCGGCCGCCGTGCGCGCTCACGGCGGCGCGGCGGCCGTGGATTCGTCGGCGAGCCGGGCGGCCACCCACTCGCCGACGGGGTCGGCGCCGCCCGCCAGATGCCAGGCGTAGTGCGCGTGCAGGCACTTGACGCCCCGGCGGGTGCCGCCCACGCCGCCGGCGGGCCGAGGCCCGGTGTGGCCCGCGGGCAGCGCCGCGTCCCGCTCGGCTGCGTAGCGGGCATGGGCCGCCTCCAGCGCGGAGGCGTCGACCGCGGCTTCGGCCTTACGCACCCCGCCGCGGGACTCCAGCCGGCTCACAGCCAAGCAGTCGGCGGCCGAGACCAGCCAGTAGCGCGTCGGCATGGGCGTCCCGTCCGCTAGGAGCGGATCGTTGCGGATCACCCGCGGGCTGCCGTCGGGGTTCCGCACCCACACCCGGAACGCCCCCTGCGGCTGGCGCCCGAGCAGCTCCGCCACCTCCGCCCAGTCGCGCAGCGAGACGCCGTCGCCGCCAGCGGCCCACGGCTCGGCGCCCAGTTCGGGGCCGCCGCGCCTCGGGTCGTCCGCGCCGCTGCTGCGCTCGGCGCCGGCCAGAGGCACCTCGGGCCCCGTCAGGCCGGCTGCGTCCGCCCAGGCCCGCACGGACGTCCCCCTTACGCCACCAGGCGCCGTCACGGTGCCCCCGAATCCCGCTGCGACCCGCGAAGCCGGGAGTCGCGCCCCAGAGGAGTCGGCGCCAGAGGGCCTACGCGGCGCCGCGCCGACCGGAGAACGGCTTCAGGACGACATCCACCAGCCGCTTGAGGAGGAGCCCCAGAGCCAGCACCGGAGCGATGATCGGCGAGAGGATGCGGAGCCTGTTCGGCACGGCCTGAAGCAGATCCACGGCCTCTGGCTCGGCCGCCGCCTCACCCGCATCCGCCGCGCCGCCGCCGGACTCCTCCCCCGCATCGCCGCCGGGCGCCTCGCCCGCATCGGACTCAGCGGACTCGCCCAGCATCTCCTCAAGGTTGTCCACGAACTGTCCCATCAGCTTGGCGCTCACGTCACCGAGCACGCCCC
>JAPOYM010000097.1 GCA_026706565.1 bacterium | reverse complement strand
TCGCCTTTCTCCTCCAGTTCGTCGGCGTAGCGGAGCAGGGCGTCGCGGTCGGGGCCGGCTGGCCGCCGGTAGGCCGTGCGGCGCAAGTACGGCGGCATACGGACGTGGAACGGCGCTTCCTCGCCCCGATCCGTCGAACCGGGGCTCGAACGTCGGTGGCGGCTCGTCGCCGGTCGTTCTGCCTCCAGGACCGTGCCGATGGCGTCGTAAAGGGCGTCGCGGGAGCCGGGCTGCCCGGACGCGGAGGGGCGGGCCTCACGGCCCGCCCCTCGGTCGTTGGTTCGGTTCAGTGTGGCGGGGTGGGGCCCGCCGGGTTGTGGCTCAGGCGGCGTCGCGGGCGGCGGTCAGCCACTCGTCGACCTGTGCCCGGTTGGCCTCGATCCACTCGGCGGCGTGACGGTTCACGTCGTCGGTGGTCTTCTCGCCGCCGTCGTAGCGCACGTTCTGCAGCGCCACGTCGACCACGGAGATCTTGACGCTCTCGAACAGCGACCGGGCCGCCGGGTTGGCGTTCAGGAACCGCGAGTTGGCCACGACCCTGATGTCGGCCGCGGGCCAGCCCGTGAAGCAGGGATCGCCGGTGCAGAACTCTGACCCGAGCCTGGCGGGCGGCAGGTCGTTGAAGTCGAAGCCGTCCACCGTGGAGCCGTCGAGCACGTTCTCGACGTCGCCGACCGACACCCAGATGGCGTTGTCGCCGGGGATCAGTTGGGTGAGGTACCCGCTGGGCGACCACGAGTAGGCGATGAACGGCTTGCCGTCCTCGAGGTTGGCGACGGCGTTGGCGAACATGGCCTCGTAACCGGCGTGTACCGCTTCGAGGTTGTCCCAGCCGTTGAACTCGAAGGTCTGCGCAGCGATCTTGGCGCAGTTCCAAGCGTCAGGGCACGACCCGACCTGGATGACGCCGTCGCCGGGCGTGATGTCGGCGGCGTCGTAGAGCGCCACGAGGTCGGGATCGTCGTTGATCTGCCCCAGCGTCTGGATGCCGTGCTCCTCGGCGAGCGCCTTGTTGGTCAAGAAGCCCTCGAGCCCCGCCGCTGCCAGTGACACGCCGACCAGTTCGATGTGGTCGCCGATCAGCGAGCCGTCGGAGAGTTCGTCGTTCCAGAAGTTGAGGTGGTTGGGTATCCAGCCGTTCACCCAGAAGTCCACCTCGCCCTCGGCGAGGGCCACGTGGAAGATGTCGTTGGCCAGCTCATTGTCGGCGGGTTCGCTGACGTCGTAGCCCAGCTCCTCGAGCAGGTGGTTGTAGATGGCCGCCTGCATGTATCCCGTCGACCAGGTAGCGCGGGCCTGGGTGACCGAGACACCCGCACCCGGGTTCATGTAGGCCTCCTCGGCGGCCGCTTCCATCTCCTCGACTTGGGCTTGGGCCGACGCCGCCTCCTGCTGGGCTGCGGCTGCCTCGGCTTGCGCTAAGGCTGCCTCGGCTTGCGCTGCGGCTGCCTCCCGCTGGGCCGCGGCCGCTTCCGCTTGGGCTGCTGCTGCCTCCTCCTGCGCCGCAGCCGCCTGCTCGCTGGCCGCCTCGGCGGCTGCTTGGGCGTCCGCTAGCGCTGCTTCGGCTTCGGCGATGGCCTCCGCGCTGCCCGAGGCCGTGGCCTGGGCCAACTCGGCGGCAGCCTGAGCCTCTGCCGCAGCGGCAGCGGCGGCGTCCGCGGCGGCCGCCGCTGCGTCCGCCGTGGCCCCGGCCGCGGAAGCCTCTGCCTCCGCGGCTGCCGCCCTGGCGTCCGCCGCGTCGGCGCCGGCCTGCGCGCCCTCAGCGGCGTTCATCGCCGCAGAAGCGTCACTCGACGCTGACGCCGCGGCGCTCGAGGCCGCCGCGGCGGCGTCCTGCGCCGCGGTGTCCTCGGACGCGCACGCTGCGGCGAGCAGCGCGAAGGTCGCGACGAGAGCGGCCGCGGCTGAAATCCATTTCCTGCTTGACGGTGTCATGGTGAGATCTCCCCGTGAACTACGTTGTCCGCTTGCGGGTCCACCGTTGTGGACTCCTTGGTGCCGATGAGACTAGTCGGCAACCTCGGCGGGAGGGTACGCGCCCCCGGCCGGGTCGGAATCGGCGGCGTTCGGGCCCTCGATCTCCACGTACACCTCGGCCCGGCGGAACTCGCCTAGCACCGAACGCGTCGTCATCAGAAGCATCAGGCCGCTCACGAGGCACAGGAACGCGCCCGCGCCGCTGACCAGCTTGGCGTCGGCGACTCGGGTGAGGCTGCCGATCCAAGCGAAGGCGATCACCATGAGGCCCGCCGCCGCCCCGGCGGCCGCGGTGCTCCACATCCACTTGCGCCGCTCGTCGTGGCCGAACAGGCCCGATGCCGCCAGCGCGCAGGCCACACCCGCGGCGGCCGCGATCAGGGCCAAATACCCGAACCGGGCCCCGCTGGCGCTGAACCCGTCGATGACGATCTTCTCGGTCCGTTGCGCCTCGTTGATGAGGGCGGTCATCTGCAGGGTCGCCTCGGCGCTGCCCGCCGGGTCCTCCTCCGCTTGGCGTCGGAGTTCCTCGATCTCGGCGGCCAGCTCGGGCGTGATGACCGACTCGGCCCGCTCGTCGAAGGTCCACCCGGAGAAGCCCGCGATGACCACCACGGCGGCCGCCGCGGCGACGCCCACGATCCGCCCGGTCGCGACCGTCCTGACCAGCGGGCGGCGCGCCGCGAACGGGGCGACCCGCAGCCAAGCCACCGCGCCGGCGGCTGCCACGGCGCTGCCGATGAGCGCTAGCCAGACTCCGACGCCGTCGCTGTAGGCGGCGTTGCCGGCGTGCGGTGCGGCCCACAGGTAGGCGCCCGCGGCGACCACTGCACCCAAGGCGAACACCAAGGCGCCGTCGGCGCCGAACGAGCGGGCGCCCCAACCCGGTCGGCGGAGGGTCACGAGGGCGGCGGCGGCGATCAGCAGGCTCAGGACCAGCACGGTGTAGCCGTACACCGAGCCCCCCTCGGCGGCCAGGCCGCTGAAGCTCCGCCCGGATAGGTCTTGGTCGGTGAAGCGTCCGTAGCCGGAGATCAGCCCCGAGTCCGAACCCCAGGGGAGGAACACCGAGACGATGGCGAGGGCTGCTCCCGCCAAGGTCGCCGCGGCGCCGCGGCGCTCCGCCGCGTCCGCCGGGGCGGGCTTGGCCACCGTTGCCGCCACCGCTCCTATGGTGGCCGCCTGCGGCAGCAGGGCCTCGGGGTTGAGGCGATGCCGCCAGGCCTTGCGGATGCGGGTCAGCAGGTACTCCCCGTCGCTGGCCTCGGTCTGGGAGATGCGGTCCAGCACCACCGCCACGATGAACAGGGCCAGGCCCGACGAGGCGGCCTGCGCGGTGTCGAGGTTCTGAACCGCCTGGAAGACCGGCCGCCCCAAGCCGCCCGAGGCCATGATGGCGGCGATGCCCAGCATCGAGATGGACAGCAGCAGCGTCTGGTTCAGCCCGGTCATGATGGCGGGGCGGGCCAGCGGGAGCTGCACGTCCCGCAGCACGCGCCCCTCCGAAGCGCCGTAGGCCCGGGCGGCCTCGACCACGTCGGCGGGCACCTGGCGGATGCCGAGGTTGGTGAGGCGGATCAGCGGCGGCAGGGCGAACACCATCGTCACCATCGTGGCCGGCTCGGCGCCGATGCCGAAGAAGAAGATGATCGGCAGCATGTAGATGAACGGGTGTACCACCTGCATGGCGTCGAGCACGGGGCGGACGACGTTCCACGCCCCGTCGAAGCGCCCGCACAGGATGCCCAGGGGGATCCCGATGACGGCGCAGAGCGCCACGGCCACGATGATGATCCCCAGGGTGATCACCGTCTCCTTCCAGTACTCGGTGCCGAGGATGCCGCACAGGGCCAGGGACAGAGCGACCGAGACGCCCACCCGAAGGTTGCGGGTGAACGTGCCGATGACCAGGAACACGGCGCACACCGCGATCCACGGCATGTCGGCGATCTCCCACCAGGGGTGGTGCGCCGGGCCGTTCACGAAGTTGCGGAACAGGAACGTGAACGGCCACTCGATCACGTCGAGGACCGGGGCGAGGTTCTGGTCTATCCAGCTGACCATCTGCGTGATCCACGACCCGAACGGGACGTCCCACTGGTCGAGGACCCGGTTGTCGCCGACTCCGGGGCTGGTTGCCTGAGCGAGGATGCTCACATGAAGACCTCTCGCTCGAACTGCTCCGAGAGGCTCTCGACGCGCCCCATCTCCTCCATGATGAGACGGGGGTCGACGTTGCCGACCAGCGCTCCCGAGTCGTCGCAGGCCGCGATCGGCAGCCCCTTTCCCGCCAAGGCGTACACCTCATTGAGGGAGTTGTCGCCGGAGCAGGTGGCGAAGTCGGTGCGCAGCGCGGCGGCCACGTCGGCTGCGCCGTCGGCGGCCGCGCGCACCGCGTCGGCCGCGGTCAGTACGGCCGTCGGGACGCCGCGCCCGTCGAGCACGAAGGCGCCGGCCCGGTCGCCGATGGCCGCCAACGCCGCTGCTGGCGCGGCGCCGGCCGTGACGGGCGCCGGCGGGAGCATCACCTCCCTCACCAGGATCACGCGGCCTTGGTCCACGTCCTGCACGAACTCGGCGACGTAGCCGGTGGCGGGTTCTGTGAGGATCTCCGTCGGCGTGCCCACCTGCACCACGGCGCCGTCCTTCATGATGCACACCCGGTCGCCGATGCGCAGGGCCTCGTTCAAGTCGTGGGTGATGAACAGGATCGTCTTGTGGAGTTCGCTCTGGATCTCCATCATCTCGTCCTGCATCTGCCGGCGGATCAGCGGGTCCAGCGCGCTGAAGGCCTCGTCCATCAGCAGGATGTCGGGGTCCGAAGCGAGGGCCCGCGCCAAGCCGACCCTCTGCTGCATGCCGCCGGAGAGCTCCGAGGGCCTGTTGTAGGCGTAGGGGCCGAGCCCCACCAGCGACAGCGCCCGCATCGAAGCCGCGTCGCGCTCGTCGCGCGCCACGCCCTGCACCTTCAGCCCGTAACCCACGTTGTCGATGACGTTGCGGTGCGGGAAGAGCGCGAAGTGCTGGAACACCATGCCCATGTGCGTACGTCGGAACGCCTGCAACTCGGTGCCGTCGAGCGCCTGCACGTCGGTGCCGGCGACGCTGATCTGCCCGGCGGTGATGTCGATCAGCTTGTTGACGGTGCGCATGGCGGTGGACTTCCCCGAGCCGGAGAGGCCCATCACTACGAACACCTCGCCCCGGCGCACCCTGAAGCTGACGTCGTCGAGACCCACCACATGGCCGGTCTCGGCCTGCACCTCGTCCTTAGACATCCCCGAGCGGAGCAGATCGAACGCCCGCCCCCCTGGCTGGGGGCCGAAAATCTTGTACACGCCGTCGAGGACGATGATCTCCTCACCGTTCGCGGACATCGCCGCCTGCTCTGCGGGCGCCGGTGGGTCTCCCGGTGGCACGGCGGAATGCTAACCCACCGCTGTGCCCGGTGTCGGAGCGTGCGGTTCCGCTGCCCGCCGCGAGGGCGGTGGTAGCGTGACCGGGCCGGCGAAGCAGCAGTCGGAGAGAGTCGGAGAGAGTCGGAGATCGGTGGGCGGAGTGCGGCAGGCCAGCATCCCATGATCGAGTTGGATCAGGTCACCAAGATCTACAAGGGCGAGGTCCTCGCCCTCTACAGCGTCACCTGTCGGATCAGCAAGGGCGAGTTCGCTTTCCTGGTGGGTCCGTCGGGGTCGGGGAAGTCCACGTTCCTCAAGCTGCTGAACCGCCAGGAGACCGCCGACCAGGGCGCGGTGTGGATTGCCGGCAAGGAGGTCGGCGCCCTGCCCCGCTCCAGCGTCCCCAAGCTGCGCCGGCTGGTGGGCTGCATCTTTCAGGACTTCAAGCTCCTGCCCAACCGCACCGTCTATGAGAACGTGGCGTTCGCCTTGGAGGTCACCGGGCGGTCCCGCCAGCAGATCCGCACGCAGGTGCCGTCCCTGCTGGAGTTGGTGGGGCTCTCCAAGAAGACCCACAGCTTCCCCCACGAACTCTCCGGCGGGGAGCAGCAGCGCGTCTCCATCGCGCGGGCCTTCGTGAACCGCCCTCCGATCCTCCTGGCCGACGAGCCGACGGGCAACCTCGACAGCGACACCTCCAACGGGATCATGCGGCTGCTCGCCGAGATCAACAAGCGCGGCACCACCGTCGTGATGGCGACCCACGACCAGCACATCGTGAACGCGGCGCGCCGCCGGGTGCTGAGGTTGGACAGGGGCCGGCTCACCGCCGACGACGCCCAGGGGCGCTACTCCTAGAACACCATGGCGATCCCCCTCGGCTACATCTTCCGCGAGACGCGCGGCAACCTGCGCTGGAACGTCACCCTGTTCGCGGCCACCATCGTCGCCGTCTGGGTGTCGCTGACCCTGTTCGGCTCGTCGCTGCTGATCCGCGAGGGAGTCGAGCAGGCCACGGGGCGCTGGCGCGGCGGCATCGAGTTCATCGTGTTCATGAACGCAGACGCCGGCGAGGCCCAGCACGCCGCCATCCGCGGCGCCCTCGACGAGAACCCCGAGATCGGCGGCTACGACTACGTCGACCAGCAGGGCGCCTTCAACGAGTTCGTCACCGAGTTCGCCGACCGGCCCGAGCTCATCGAGAACGTCACGCCGGAGATCCTGCCGCCCTCCTACCGGGTGAAGCCCACAGTGGCCGACGCCGACGTCATCGAGGCCCTAGCGGCGCAGTTCGACGCCCGGCCCGGCGTGCGGCAGGTGACGCTGCCCGTGGAGGTCATCCGCACTCTCCAGCAGAACAGCCAGAAGGTCAGCGTGTTCGTGCTGGTCATCGCCATCGTCGTGCTGTTGGCGGCGCTGATGCTGATCGCCAACACCATCCGCACCGCCATCTTCGCCCGGCGCCAGGACATCGAGGTGATGAAGCTGGTGGGCGCCTCCAACTGGTACGTGCGATTGCCGTTCATGGTGGAGGGCACCATCCAGGGGCTGATCGGCGGAGCGCTGGCGATCCCCATGCTGTTCCTCATGAACAACCTCATGGCAGGGTTCGTGCAGGAGGACTACTTGGAGCTGCTGCGGTCCCTGGTGGTCGACAGCGCCGTGGTGTGGAACACCTCGCTGCTCGTCACCGGCATCGGGGCGGCGGTGGGGGTGCTGGGCTCCCTCTTCGCGGTGGGGCGCTTCCTCGACGTGTAGGCGCGGCCGCCCGGTCGGGCCCGGGGCTCCGTCTGCTCCTTCGGCTGGCGCCAGGCGTCGCAAATCGGCCCCCCGGCCCCTTCCCTCGGCTGTCGGTGGCACCCGGTCGGGCCCGGTTGTGGCCTTGGGGCTAACCTGCCTGCCGTCGGACAATCTGTGTCGAGGGAGGCCCCTGATGAGCCAGAGCGTGCGAGGCGTGATCGCCCGGTCGAAGGGCGTGCCGGTGGAGATGGAGACGGTGCTGGTACCCGACCCGGGGCCCGGCGAGGCTGTGGTGGAGATCGGTGCCTGCGGGGTGTGCCACACCGATCTGCACTACCGCGAGGGCGCCATCAACGACGACTTCCCGTTCCTGCTGGGGCACGAGGCCGCCGGTGTCGTGGAGGCCGTGGGGCCGGGCGTCGACGAGGTGGCGCCGGGCGACTTCGTGATTATCAACTGGCGGGCGGTGTGCGGGCAGTGCCGGTCGTGCGCCCGGGGCCGCCCCCAATACTGCTTCGCCACCCACAACGCGCAGCAGCCGATGACCCTGGCCGACGGCACCAAGCTGTCGCCGGCGCTGGGCATCGGGGCGTTCGTCGAGAAGACGCTCGTCGCCGCCGGGCAGGCCACGAAGGTGTCGCCGGAGGCCAGCGCGGCGGCGGCCGGGCTGCTGGGCTGCGGCGTGATGGCCGGGCTGGGCGCCGCCATGAACACCGGCGGCGTGGGCCGCGGCGACTCCGTGGCGGTGTTCGGCTGCGGGGGTGTGGGCGACGCCGCCATCGAAGGCGCCCGCCTCGCCGGAGCCTCGACGATCATCGCCGTGGACATCGACGACCGCAAGCTGGAGTGGGCCCGGCAGTTCGGCGCCACCGACACCGTCAACAGCCGCGAGACCGACCCCGTGGAGGCCGTCAAGGAGTTCACCGGGGGCAACGGCGTGGACGTGGCCATCGAGGCCATCGGCCTGCCGGAGACCTACCGGCAGGCCTTCGAGGCGCGCGATCTGGCCGGCACGGTGGTGCTGGTGGGCGTGCCGAACCCCACCGCCACCATCGAGTTGCCCTTCATCGAGGTGTTCGGCCGGGGCGGCGCCCTGAAGTCCTCCTGGTACGGCGACTGCCTGCCGAGCCGTGACTTCCCGATGCTCATCGACTTGTACCTGCAGGGTCGGCTGAACCTGGACGGTTTCGTCAGCGAGACCATCGCCCTCGACGAGGTGGAGGAGGCTTTCGGAAAGATGGAGCGCGGCGAGGTGCTGCGGTCCGTCGTCGTCATGGACTGAGTCGCGCGCACGCCGGGAACATCGCTCGGCTGAGGCGCCGCCGACGTGAGTGTTCTGCTGCTTCGGCGCTAGCCGGCGGGGCAGCCCGGTGCGGGATCCGGGGACGGCGTGTCCAGGGTGGTCAGGAACTCGGCGAACTGTCCGAGCGGTACGACGTCGCTGGCGCTGCGGTGCTGGCGCTCGGTAAAGTACCAACTCGGATATGCGGGATACTTGATCGCCACGGCGGCTCACGGAGTAGCGATGCTCCAGAGGCGGCGAGGGGCTCGTGCCGGCCTTCGGTCCGACACAAGGTCGATGACCACGGTCGTGAGGGCAGGGCGATTCGGCATCGGCTCGAGGCCACGACGGGTAGGCGCGAATCGGCTGTGCGTGTCGGCAGGTGGACGACGTGTTGTCGCTAGGGTGGCTCGCGGCAACACGCGCACAGGGGGTGCAGGTATGACGTCGATCGTTCGGTTCGTCGACTCGGCTGCCGGGGTGGCCAGGCCGGGGATGCTTGACGAGGACGGGATCCATCCGGTCGAGAGCGTCGCGACCTTGGCCGAACTGTTGCACCGCCCGGCGGCCGAGATTCGCGAGCAACTCGAGGCGGCTCGGGCCAACCCGCCCGTCGAGGGGGTGCCGCGGCTGTTGAGCCCGATCGACGGGGACACGCCCGTCTGGGGGGCGGGCGTCACCTACCGGGTCTCCCAGGAGGCTCGCATCGAGGAGAGCGGCGACGAGGACGTCTACATCCGGGTGTACAACGCCGAGCGCCCGGAGCTGTTCCTGAAGTGCGTGGCGCACGAGGTCGTCACCGACGGCGAGCCGGTCGGTCGGCGCCCTGACTCCGAGAACGACACGCCCGAGCCCGAACTGGCCCTCATGCTCAACACCGCCGGCGAGATCGTGGCGTACGGCGTGTGCAACGACATGTGCGCCCGCGCCATCGAGGGCGAGAACCCGCTGTACATCCCCCAGGCCAAGATCTTCGCCGCCTCATGCGTGCTGGCCCCCACGCTGCGGCCCGCCTGGGAGGTGCCCGACCCTTACGACCTGACGATCAGGCTGCGGCTCAGCCGCGGCGCCGACGTGCTGTTCCGCGGGTCCACGTCCACCTCCGAGCTGGCGCGCACGCTCGAGGAGCTGGTGGACTGCCTGTTCTACGCCACGGCCTTCCCCGACGGGGTGGTGCTCTCCACCGGCACATGCCTGGTGCCGCCGCTGGACTGCCCCAGCGAGGCTGGCGACATCATCGAGATCTCCATCGACGACATCGGCAGCATGCGCAACGTCGTCACCTCCACCGACGACATCAAGGGTTGGCTGCACCGCCGCCACGCCGATCCGCTGACCCCCTACGAGGCCTGAGCGCGTCGGTCGCCGGACCGCGCTGGCCTGATCTGCGTCACAGGGAGATTCTCGCCGGAGCGGTCCGCCTGTGAGGGTCCGGGGGCGCCTCCCCGCCAGCTGCCGCCGCAGCGCGGCGTAGGCTGGGACGGTGGCAGTTGTTGCGCCGCTCGCCGCGCCGACGAGGGCTGACGCGGCCGCCGCTGCGGCGGTCTTGGTAGACAGGGGGGTTGGCGAAGTGCTGCTTTTCGGGTCGGTGGCCCGTGGCGCCGCCGCCGCCGATAGCGACATCGACTTGGTGGCGATCTTCGCGGATCTGGACTACTCCGAACGCGACGAGCGTCGCCGCGAGTTGGAGGCCGCCGCCCGGGCGGCAGTCCCGTGGCCGGTGCAGGTGTATGTGACGGATCGCCCGGAGTGGCATGCACGCGTCGAACAGGTGTCGACGTCGTTCGAGCGGCACGCCTCCACCGAGTCGGTTCGGGTGGCGGTCGCTGCCTGCGAGGGCCCTGTGGATTGGGGCAAGGAGATGGTGTTGCCCATGAGTGACCCCCAAGAAGCACTCCGCTACTTCGATGCCAGCGTGCTGCCGAGCTTGGAGGGCGTGGCAGCGGCGTCCATCCGCAGCGACATCGAGGACGTCCCGCATGAGTCGTCGGTTCCGGTCGGGAAGCGCCGCCTCAATCGGATGGTGAGACTCTGCGCCGCGGCCGCTCTCGCAGCGGAGACGTCTGTGAAGGCCATGGCGAAGCTCTACAGCAGCCCGACCCCGACCGACAAGGAGCTCAAGCGCAACGGGCACACCATCGGTGCGGTCCTCCAGCGGCACGTCCCGGAGCCTCACTGCGGCGAGATTCAGGCGGCGTTCGATCGTCTCGGCGTCGGCCTGGAGGAACTGTCGTCGTGGCGCAGCAAGGCGGCCTATGCCGACGATGCCGACGTAGTGCGCGCCGAAGCGGACCGTTTCGCCCCCTCCTACGCGATCATGGCGTCAGAGATCACCGGCCTGGTCGCTGCGCACCTGTGCCGCTCGCTCGGCAGCGCCGCCGAGGCGGCCGCGGCCGAACGAGACTCGCTGGCCAAGGTGATCGCAGGCCAAGACGTGCGCCTCGGCCTCCCGGCCCCAGGCGGTCTCGACGTCTAGCTGACGACCGGGCGGAGTTGGCGGGTCCGCGAGGCGCTGACGGCCGGTCGCTCCGGCGGACCCGGCTCGAGGTCGCGGTGGACTCCGTTCAGGGCTTCGTCCGTGTTCCGCAGCGAGGCCACGGCCTCGCCGAAGTCGCTGGCGGGCATGCCGATCTCCTTGGTCCCCCCCACTGTGCGGGGCTCACTGCGCCAGCGCAGTCGGCTTCGAGTCAGCCGGCGCGTCGAAGGTCTCGGCGATCCTCCACGGTCGCCGGGCCGCGGGGCCCGTCTGCGGGCTCGGGTTCCTACGCGGCGGGCCTGACGAGGCCGAGTGGGCACCAGCACTCGAAAATATATGAATCGTCGGATAGTTAACGCGTGATTCGTCAGATTGAAGAGAAGCGCCGAAACGAAGAGGAACGAATAGACGAAACGTGTGATTCGTCGGCTGTTTCATGTGTGAATCGTCAGCATGGTCTCAGGCTGGCTCCGCGGCGGCGCCGACAATGCAGAAGGTGGCGGCCCAGTGGTCGGGGGCGACCTCTCGCAGCGGGGGGTTCTCCGTGGCGCAGCGGGGGTCGCCGCGGTAGTTGCAGCGGCTGTAGAAGAAGCAGCCCTCC
>JAPOYM010000014.1 GCA_026706565.1 bacterium | reverse complement strand
CGCTCACCTCTTGCCGATGTGCCTGGCGGCACCGCCGGGGATCGGTGCCCGGCACCCCGGCGCAAGCCGGACTGGGGGACTCGAGGCTGGGCTGGTGGGACATTGACCCCTGACTTTGACCCCTCGTGGGCGGTGCCCCTTCACCCCCCGAGTGGAGAGGCGGGCGAGGGGCTGCCGGATTCGCGGCCCATCAGTCTAGCGGCAGTTGTACGAATTGTTAACGCTTCATCGCCTTTGGGCCATCTCGTTCAGCGCCTGAGGGTCATTCGAACCCAGAACGCCGGGGCGGGCTACCGGCCGGCGTCGGGGCACCCCTCGGCCGCTCGGGCGAGGATTTCGGCGGCGTGGCGGCGGGCCGATCCGCTGTCGGGCGAGCCGGAGAGCATGCGGGCCAACTCCACCAGCCTCTCGCCGTCGTTCAGCCGGTGCGCCTCGATGCGGGCGGTGGCGCCGTCGTCGAGCTTGCGGAGGCTGATGTGGGCGTCGGCGTAGGCGGCCACCTGGGGCAGGTGGGTCACCACTAGAGTCTGGGGTCCCGCCGCCAACTTGGCCAGGGAGCGCCCGACAGCGTTCGCGGCCTCCCCGCCGATCCCGGCGTCAACCTCGTCGAGCAGCACCGTCGGCGGCGCCGCCATCAACACGACGTGCAGCGCCAGCATGGCCCGGGACAGCTCGCCGCCGGAGGCCACCTGCGCCAGCGGCGCAGGCGCCGCCCCCGAGTTCACCGCCAGCAGGAACTCGACGTCGTCGCCCGGGTCGTCCCCGACGCTCAAGCTCAGCCTGGCGTTGGGCATCGCCAGACGCCGCAGTTCGGCCGTCACCGCCTCCGCCAGAGCCGCCGCGGCCCCGCGGCGAGTCTGTCCCAAGCGGGCAGCCTCGGCATGCTCGGCCTCCCGGGCCGCCTGCAACTCGACGCCCAACCGCGCGGCGGCCGCCTCGGCGTCCTGCAGCTCCGCCAACCGCCGGCGCGCCCCGGCAGCGAATTCCATCACGTCGGCCAGCGTGGCCCCGAAGCGACGGCGCAGCCCCGCCAGCAGGGCGCGCCGCTCGACTGCCTCGGCCAGCCGCGCCGGGTCCTCCCGGACCTCTTCGGACAGCCGGCGGAGTTCCGCCGCTGCTTCGGCTGCTCCCTCGACCACCCCGCGGACCCTGCCCGCCACCTCGGCTAGGGGTTCGAAAGCGTCGAGGCGGCTCTGGGCGTCCCCGAGAGCCTCCCCGGCGGGGCCGTCGGCGCCGAGCAGGTAGGCGGCGCCCGCGGCGGCCTCACGGATCGCCGCCGCCTCGGCGAGCAGCCGTTCGGCGGCCTCGAGCTGCTCCTCCTCGTCGGGGTCGCCGAGGCAGGCGGCGTCCAGGGTGGCTAGCTGGTGCTCCAGGACGTCCACCTCGCGGGCGCGGGTCCGCTCGTCGCCGCCGAGCGCCGCCAGCCGTGCGCTCAGTTCCCCACAGCGCCGGCGGGCCTCAGCCAACGGGGCGGTGTCGGCGCCGGCGAACCGGTCGAGCGCACTGCGGCGCACCGCGGGGCGCATCAGGGCCTGATGGTTGTGCTGGCCGCATATGTCCACCCTGCTGCCGGCGGCTTCCTGCAGGGCGCTCACCGGCGCCAGGCGCCCGTTGAGGTAGGCGCGGCTACGGCCCCCGGCGGGGACGACCCGGCGCACCACTAGCTCCTCGCCGGCCTCGTCCACGAAGCGGCCCTCCACTTCCGCTTCGGCAGCGCCGGCGCGGATCAGGCCCGGACTCGCCCGCCCCCCGGCCAGCAGCCCCACCGCCTGCGTGAGCAGCGTCTTGCCGGCGCCGGTCTCGCCGGTGAGCACCGTCATGCCGTCTTCGAGCTCGAGGGCGAGCTCGTCGATCAGCACCATGTTGCGGACGACGAGGTCGGTCAGCACGCCGGCCCTCCGGTGGAGGCTGGGCGCCTCTGCGTTTCGTACACGTGGTCTCTCCGCGGTCTTCTGCTGCGCCGGGCGCCGCGGCGGCGTCTCAGCGGGCCCCGAGGGCGAACTTGGCCTTCAGGATGTCGTCGAAGTGGCGGTGGCCGAAGCTCACCAAGCGGGCCGGGCGCGCCGAGGCGGTGCATTCCACGACGCCGCCGGGCTGAAGCACCCGGCACACGTCGCCGTCTATCGACACGGCGGCGGGCTGCTCGGAGGTCACCTCGAGACGGACGGTGGTCGCCGGGGGCAACACCAGCGAGCGGTCGAACAGCGAGTGCGGCGACACGGGCGTCACGATGAGCGCCTGATGGGTGGGGGCGAGTATAGGGCCCCGCACGCTCAGCGAGTAGGCGGTGGAGCCGGTGGGTGAGGCCACGATGAGACCGTCGGCCCGGTAGGCGGTGAAATGCCGGCCGTCCACGCTGAGGTTGAGGCGGACGCTGCGCCCCCGGTCGAGCTTCTCGACGACGGCCTCGTTGAGCGCGCCCAGCGCCGGCGACGCCTCCTCGCCGGCGTTGATGACGCGCACCGCTAGGCGCATCCGCTCCACGATCTCGAAGTCGCCGGCCAGCCAGCGCTCGACTGCGGCGCGGGCGTCGCCGGGCTCCACCTCGGCGAGGTAGGCCAGCTGCCCGAAGTTCACGCCCAGCACCGCCACGCCGGCGTCGGCCGCCAGCCGGACCGCCCGCAGGATGCTGCCGTCGCCGCCGAGGCTCACTGCGAGGTCCACGGCGCCCGCCTCGGCGTCGTCGCAGGCGAGCTGCTCGAGACCGGCGGCGCGGGCGTCGGGGCCGGGCAGGCAGACCTCGTGGCCCTCGGCCTGCAGCCAGGCCGCCAACTCCTGCGCCAGCAGGCGCGCCGGGGGCCGCCGCGGATGTACGACGAGAGCGAATCGGGCCACGCGCTCAGACTACGAGACCGCCGCGCAATGCTGCGCCCCGCCCAAGAGCATCAGCGGACAGGCGGCCACCACCGACCGAGAGCTCCAAACCCCGAACCCCCGTCATCCCGCCCCCACACCGTAATTCCGGCCCCCATCCCGTCATCCCGGCACCCCACCCGAGTGTCATTCCGGCGAAGGGCCGGAATCCAGGCGCCGGCCCGCCAACCCGGCCCCATACCCCGTCATCCCGCCCCCCCACCTGTCATTCCGGCGAAGGGCCGGAGTCCGGTCGGGGGCACACAGACCAGACGCTCCGAGTCACACCCCCTGCTCACGCCGGTCCACAGCCTCCTGCACCGCAGCGTCCACGGCGCCGCCGAACGTCGGCGCCGGTGTCGGCGGCGCGCTCTCCCCCACCGGCGGCTTGCGGCAGTGCAGGAAGAACTCGGCGTTGCCCTCGGCCCCCGGCGGGTCCGCCAGCGCCACCGCTCGGGGCACCAGCCCCTCTGCCGAGGCAGCGTGCGCTGCCTCGCTGAGCGCGCGCTGCCAAACCTCAGGTGAGCGGATCACGCCCCGGCCGGCTGAGACCTCGCGCCGGCCGGCCTCGAATTGCGGCTTCACGAGCGCCAGCAGGTCCCCGCCGGGCGCGGTGAGGGCGGCCAGCCGCTCCATCACCAGACGCAAGCCGATGAACGACAGGTCGACTGCCACGACCTCCGCCGGCCCCCCGGCCTCGGCCGGTTGCAGGTGCCGCACGTTGACGCCCGCGAGGTCGCGCACCCGCGGTGACGCCTTGAGACGTTCGTGCAGCTGTGCCCGGCCGACGTCGACGGCCACCACGCTCGCCGCGCCCCGATGCAGGAGGCAGTCGGTGAACCCGCCTGTGGAGGCCCCCACATCGATGCAGCTCTTCCCCGCGACCTCCAGTCCTAGCACCTCTAGGGCGCCGTTCAGCTTCTCCCCGCCCCGGCTCACGAAGCGGGGGCGCCGCAGCACCTCGAGGGCGTCACCGGGGAGCACCGCCCGGGCGGCCCGGTCGGCGACCGCCCCGTTGACGATGACAGCCCGTGCGTCGATGAGCCGCTGCGCTTCCGCCCGGCTCGCCGCCAGGCCCCGGCGTACCAGCTCGGCGTCGAGTCGGCGCCGCCTGCCGGAGTTCACCGCGCTGGCCGGTTACTGGATTCCGGCCTCCGCCGGAATGACATGAGGGGGGCAGGGGCGTCGGTTAGGGAGGCCGGGGTGTTTCTGAGGGGAGCAGGGGTGATAGTGAGGGGGGCCGGGGTGGTAGTGAGGGGGGCCGGGGTGTCGGTTAGGGGGGTGCCCGGCACTAGCTGGGCGCCTGCGCGAGCAGGGCGTCGACCGCGGCGGCCAGGTCCTCGGCCACGAGGGCGGGCTCGGGCTGCACCGGCAGATCCGCCGGGGTCGTCACGCCGCTGAGCACTAGGGCGAACTCGAACCCCAGCGCCTCGGCTAGCAGGCCGTCGCTGTCGGGCCGGTCGCCGATCACGATGCCTGCTCCGGGTCCCAGGTGCGCTCGCACACACGACACGATGGCGCCGTGCGGCTTGCCTGTCATGATGGGCTCGGCCTCGGCGGCAGCCGCCACCGCTGCCAGGATGGCGCCGCCGCCCACCTCCAGGCCCGCAGGCGTGGGATAGGTCGGGTCGTGGTTCGTGCCGATGAGGCGAGCCCCGGCCCGCACCGCCCGCATGGCGCGCCTGCAGGCCGCATAGTCGAAGCTCGGATCCATTCCCACCACCACCGCATCCACGGCGTCACCGGCCGGGTCCCCGCCGGCCGCCGGAGGCGAAGCGTCGGAGGCGAAGCACTCCACGACCGCGCCGGCGCTCTCGACGGCCTCGGCAATGCCGTCGCCTCCGCAGACCATCACCCGATCTCCCGGGGCCAGCAGTGACGCAGCAGCCACCGCCGAGGTGACCACCCTCGTCGGCGGCCGCACGCCGCAGCGCGCCAGCCGCTCCTGCTGCTCCCCCACCGTGAGCCACGACATGTTCGTTGCGAAGACCACATCGCATCCCGCCGCCGCTAGGCGGTTCGCACCCTCTCCGGCCCCAGCGATGCAGTCATCGCCCACCCACATGACCCCGTCCAAGTCGATGACGATGCTGCGTACCGGGGTCACGGTGTCAGCTGCGGCATGGATTCCGGCCTACGTCGGAATGACGAGGAGGGGCCGGAACGGCGAGGGGCCAGAGTCCGGAATGGCGAGGGGCTGCGACGGCGAGGAGGGGTCACGACGGCGAGGAGAGTCCGGAGTCCGGCATGGCGAGGGGCCGCGACGGCGAGGAGGGGTCACGACGGCGAGGAGAGTCCGGAGTCCGGCATGACTAGGGGCCGGGGCGACCGGGCTGCAGGCGGCGAGGCCGGGGGATGGCGCCGGCGCGGGTTCGCCGGACGCGCCGCCGGTGGCAACGCCGGGCGGTCGAGGAGCCTCAGGCGACTTCCCAGGTGGCGCGGGAGCGCAGCAGGGCAGCGAGGTCGCCGGGGCCGCTTCGATCCTGGGCGAACGCCAACTGCCGGGAGACCTGCGAGGCGTACTCCGGCCCCTCCACCGCCCGGAACACGCCGATGGGCGTGGGCATGAACGGACCCGAGGAGAGCCGCGACAGGGCGAACGCCAGCGACGGGGTCTCGGCGCGCTCGTCGTGGACCAGCAGGTTCTCCTCGCCCACGTCGGCCACGTCCACGAGCTGCAGCTCGCCGCTGCGGTTCATGATGACGCCGCGTTCCCCCTCGGCTCCGAAACGGATCGGCTCGCCGTGCTGCAGCGTGATGAGCATGGAGGGACGCTTGTCCTTCTTGGTGATCTCGGCGAACGCCCCGTCGTTGAACACGTTGCAGTTCTGGTAGACCTCCACGAAGGCGGCGCCGGCGTGCTCCCAGGCCCGCCGGAACATGTCCTGCATGTGGGTGCGGTCCATGTCGTGGGTGCGGGCCACGAAGGTGGCCTCGGCGCCGAGGGCCACGCTCAGGGGGTTGAGCGGCTCGTCCACCGAGCCGAGCGGTGTGGACTTGGTGACCTTGCCGATCTCGCTGGTCGGCGAGTACTGGCCCTTGGTGAGCCCGTAGATTTGATTGTTGAACAGCAGGATCTTGATGTTGACGTTGCGGCGCAGGGCGTGCAGCAGGTGGTTCCCGCCGATCGACAGGATGTCGCCGTCGCCGCCGACGACCCACACGTCGAGGTCGGGGCGGCAGGTGGCCAGCCCGGTGGCCAGCGCCGGGGCACGCCCGTGAATGCCGTGCATGCCGTAGGTCTTCATGTAGTACGGGAAGCGGGCGGCGCAGCCGATGCCCGACACGAAGACCGTGTTCTCGGGACGAGCCCCCAACTGCGGCATCAGCAGCTGCATCGCCGACAGGATGGAGTAGTCCCCGCAGCCGGGACACCAGCGGGGTTCCTGGTCGCTGGTCCAGTCGGCTTTGGTCGTGGTCGGGCCGGTGGACATGTCAGTCGTCATCGACGGCTCCTGCGATGGCGGCGGCGATCTCGCTCGCCGTGAACGGCACACCCTCCACCTTGGTGATCGACTTCACGTCGATGAGGTAGCGGGATCGGACGATGGAGGCCAACTGCCCCAGGTTCATCTCCGGAACCAGCACCGTGCGATAGCGGCCCAGCAGGTCACCCAGGTCGGCGTGCAGCGGGTTGAGGTGCGTGAGGTGCAGGTGGTCGACGGCCGGGCCGCCGGCGCGCACCCGCCGCACCGCGCTGGTGACCGATCCCCACACCGACCCCCAGGACAGCACGGCCACGGTGGCCGGGCCGTCGCTGTCGAGCATCGTCGGGGGAATGTCCGCGGCGATGCCGTCCACCTTGGCGGCCCGCAATTCGGTCATGAGGCCGTGATTGGCGGGCGTGTAGGAGATGTTGCCCGTCACGTCCTCCTTCTCCAGGCCGCCGACGCGGTGCATGAGATCGGGCGTGCCGGGAACCGCCCACGGCCGGGCCAGGGTCTGAGGGTCGCGCTTGTACGGTTGGAAGACCGGGTTGCCCTCCTCGTCGGCGTCGTTGAACCGCGTGGTGAAATCGACGCTGATGTCGGGCAGGTCCTCGAGGTCGGGCAGGCGCCACGGCTCGGACCCGTTGGCCAGGTAGCCGTCGGAGAGCAGGATCACCGGGGTGCGGTACTTCAGGGCGATCCGCACCGCCTCGATGGCGGCGAAGAAGCACTGGGAGGGGCTGTAGGCGGCGACCACCGGCAGCGGGGCCTCGCCGTGGCGGCCGTACAGCGCCAGGTTGAGGTCCGAGGCCTCGGTCTTGGTGGGCAGGCCCGTGGAGGGGCCGCCCCGCTGGATGTCGATCACCAGGAGCGGCAGCTCGATGCTGAGGGCCAGGCCGATGGTCTCGGCCTTCAGCGCCAGGCCGGGGCCGCTGGTTGTGGTCACCCCGATGTGACCCCCGAACGACGCCCCCACCGCCGCGCACGCCGCGGCGATCTCGTCCTCGGCCTGGAAGGTGCGCACGCCGAAGTTCTTGCGTCCCGAGAGCTCGTGCAGCACGTCGGAGGCCGGTGTGATGGGGTACGACGCCAGGAACAGCGGCAGCTTGGCCTGCTGGGCGGCGGCGATCAGTCCCCACGAGAGCGCCGTGTTGCCGTTGATGCTGGTGTAGGTGCCGGGCTCGAGCTCGGCGGGACGCACCTTGTAGGTGGCCTGGAACATCTCGGTGGTCTCGCCGAAGGCGTGGCCGGCCTTGAAGGCGGCCGCGTTCGCGGCCGCCACCAGGGGCCGCTTGCCGAACTTCACGTCGATCCAGTCCAGGGTGGGCTGCGTCGGCCGGTCGAAGAGCCAGCTCACCACGCCGAGCGCGAAGAAGTTCTTGCTGCGCTCGGCGTCGCGGGGCTTCACGCCGAGGTCCTTGCAGACCTCCTTGGTGAGGCTCGTCATGGGCACCAGGTAGGTGGTGTAACCGTCGAGCGTGCCGTCGGTCAGCGGGTCGTCGGTGTAGCCGGCCTTGTCGAGGTTGCGCTCCTCGAAGGCGTCGGAGTTGACGATCACCGTGCCGCCCGCCTCGAGGCGGTCCAGCTCGCTGCGCAGCGCGGCGGGGTTCATGGCCACCAGCACCGTGGGGGCGTCGCCGGGCGTGGTGACGGTCTCACTGGCCACCTGCACCTGGAAGGCCGAGACGCCGTGCAGGGTGCCGGCCGGCGCCCTGATCTCGGCTGGGAAGTCCGGCAGCGTGGCGAGGTCGTTGCCGAACAGGGCGCTGGCGCTGGTGAAGCGGTCGCCGGTGAGCTGCATGCCGTCGCCGGAGTCTCCGGCGAAGCGGATGACCAGCCGATCGAGGTCCTCGCTGATTCGAGGCGCCGGTTGCCGGGTGACGGTGTCGGTCACGTGTGTTCCCTCGGTCCTGGGGATCCTCGTCGGTCGGCGCTTGGGGGTGCGCCATTGCGCCCGGTGCCCGGCCGGAATCGCAATCTAGTACTGCCGCGACGGGGCCGGGGCCATACCGGGGGCAGTTCACGCGCTGTGTGACCATGTTCACACAGCCGGTTGCGGGCACGTTGCACCGAGGCCACGGGCGACCTCGCTGCCATCGGGGACCGACGGGGAGGTCCGCGAAGCCGGTTGCGGGCAGGCTGCACCGAGGCCACGTTAGGACAGGCCGGTCGCGCGGAAGCGGAGATCGCGCCGGCCGGACCACCGTCATTCTGCCGAAACGACTGACGGGTGACCGTCATTCCGGCGCAGGCCGGAATCCAGGAGCGGCGGACCGGCTGCCATCCCCATCGACCGGCACTCCCACCGACCCTCATGCCGGCATTGACCAGCACCCAGAGGCGGCCAACCGGTTGCACTGACCGCGGAGGTCTACCTCAGGCCACGCCGACGGAGGCGTCGAGGTACACGTCCTGGATGGCGCCGAGCAGTTCGACGCCGTCGGCCATCGGGCGCTGGAAGGCCTTGCGCCCACTGATGAGCCCGGTGCCACCGGCCCGCTTGTTGATGACCGCCGTGCGCACGGCCTCGGCCAGGTCGTCGGCGCCCGAGCTGGCGCCACCGGAGTTGATGAGGCCCACCCGGCCCATGTAGCAGTTGGCCACCTGCCAGCGGGTGAGGTCGATGGGGTGGTCGGAGGTGAGGTCGCTGTACACCAGCGGGCTGGTGCGGCCGAAACCCACCGCCTGGTATCCGCCGTTGTTCTCGGGCAGCTTCTGCTTGACGATGTCGGCACCGATGGTGGCGCCGAGGTGGTTGGCCTGGCCGGTGAGGTCGGCAGCGCCGTGGTAGTCCACGCCGTCCACCTTGAAGGCGTTGCTGCGCAGGTAGCACCAGAGGACGCAGAACATGCCCAGCCGGTGCGCCTCCTCGAAGGCCTCGCTGATCTCGAGGATCTGGCGGCGCGACTCCTCCGAGCCGAAGTAGATGGTGGCGCCCACGCCGGCGGCGCCCAGCTCGAAGGCCCGCTCGACGCTGCCGAAGCCCACCTGGTCGTAGCTGTTGGGGTGGCTCAGCAGCTCGTTGTGGTTGATCTTCACGATGAACGGGATGCGGTGCGCCCAGCGGCGGGAAACCGCGCCGAGCACGCCGAAGGTGGACGCCACGGCGTTGCAGCCCCCCTCCACGGCGAGACGCACGATGTTCTCGGGGTCGAAATAGGCCGGGTTGGGGGCGAAGCTGGCGGCGCCGGAGTGCTCCACGCCCTGGTCGACCGGGAGGATCGACACGTAGCCGGTGCCGGCGAGTCGGCCGTGGCCGAACAGGGCCTGCAGGTTGCGCAGCACCTGCGGTGCGCGGTCGGTGGCGGCGGCGACCCGGTCGACGAAGTCCGGACCGGGCAGGTGGAGATCCTCGGCGGGTATGGCCTTGGCGGTGTGGCCGAGCAGGTAGTCGGCGTCGTCGCCCAAGAGAGCTGCGACGTCTCGCATCGAGCGGCTCCTCTGTCGTCGAATGGCGAACCGAGCGGGGCCGGCCGCGATGCGACCCCACAATGCGACCCTACCCCGGTGGTCACCCGCCGCGGCGCCATTCCGCAGCCCATGGGCAGGTGATTCCGTTCCCGGAGGCGGTCCGCCGCCCGATCCTCCACTGAGCGCCGCCGGTGGTCACTCGACGCCCCGAGCAGGCCGCCGCCGCGAGTCGGCGACCGCCGCGCCCTCCGCACTCGAAATACCGCTCGGAGTCTTGAGCGGGCCGCTGTCGCCGCTCCGCGGACGGCTTCAGGAAGCGAGGTCGGCGAGTCGGTCGGTCGTGTCGGCGAATCCGGGCGAGTGGCGCTCGATCCAGGCGAACAGCCGCCGGGCGGCCGGCTGATCACCGCCGCGGTCGTAGAGGTCGGCGAGGGCATAGGCCCGGCGCAGGTGGAACTCCCCGGGGTTGCGGGGGGTGCGCCAGCCGTCGGCCAGCAGCGCCACCGCTTCGGCCGGCCTGCCTTGGTCGGCCAGCGCCCCGGCGGCCACGATCCGCCCCTCGGTCACCAGTTCGGCCGACGGGCTCTCGCGGCGCAGATCGTCCCAGAGTTCGGCCACCTTCTCCCATCGCTGCTGCGCCCGGTAGCAGTCGGCCAGCACCGGCGCCTGCTCGCAGCTGCGAGTCAGCGCGGCGAACGCCTCGAGCTCGCGGGCCGCCGCCCGCCAGCGGCGCAGCCGGTAAAGGATCAGGCCGTGCAGCTCGCGGACTTCAGGAACGTCGGCGGCCTCGGTGTCCATCACCGGGCGCAGCTGCGCCAGCGCCTCCCGGTGGTACTCCGACGCGAAGTTGTCGGCCGCCTTGTGTACCTGCCGCAGAGCCCAGCGCCCCCGATCGGCTCCCAGCTTCCGGGTCAGCGCCACCGCCAGATCGCCCTCGGACCCGCTCACCACCTCAGCCTACGACGGGCATCAGCTCAGATGCCGTAATCGCGCGGGCCCTGCGCGGGAGAAGTCCCGTGCTCGGAAAGCCCAGTACGACAAACAGTGTCCCGACGTAGGATTGGGTGCTCGATCCAGTTCCGGAAGGGAGCGGTGGATGGCATCCGCAAGACCCAAGCGTTGGCATGTCGCACCCAAGCCGGGGCGCGGCTGGGCTGTGCGCCGCGAGACCGCGACATCCGCAAGCGTTGTCAAGCCCACGCAGGCTGAAGCGCTACGAGCCGCTCGGGAGATCGCACGCCGGCAGGGCGGCGGTGAAGTGGTCGTCCATCGGCCCGACGGCAGAATCAGGGGCAGCGACACCGTGCCACGGGCGAACGACCCGTACCCGCCGCGCGACCAGACCTAACGATTCGTGCGCGACACGACACCCGCCGAGGATGCGCAGAACGCGGCGGACGCTCTCGCTGTCCTCGTCGCGGGCGAGGCGCTGGATGCCTGCGTCAGCGTGCGACATGTGTTCGACTTGGTGTCGGAGCGATCCCCCGATGACGAGAACAGGGTCGTGGTCGAAGCCGCGTGGAGTGCACTCTGAGCCACCATCAACGCGTTCGTCAGCGTCCGAACGGCATACGCCGAGGCCCAGGAAGTCGCCGACGGCTTGCGTGAGGCCGATGAGATCCGTCGCCGTATGGAGGACGAGACGGACTCGTAGGTCTGAGCGGAGGCTCCGTCAACCCGTATCGAGTTCCGAGGGGCCGATCGTGACTTCAGGTCCGGTTGCGGCCGACTCGGGATGGCCGCGGCTCTGTCCGAGGTCATTCGGCCGGAAGACCTTCATGACCTCGTCGCCCAAGTGGTTG
>JAPOYM010000029.1 GCA_026706565.1 bacterium | reverse complement strand
CCTCCGCCACCGCCTTGCCGATGCCCATGCTCCCGCCGGTGACGATGGCGGCCTTGTCGGTCAATTGCAGGTCCACGGACTCTCCCCTCGCTCAGACGTTCAACCAGCTAGTACATGATGAGGTGCGTGGGGACCAAGCGCCCCTCGACGGGGTCCACCGCCAGAGCCAGGCCCTCGAGCGTGTAGGCACCCAGGAGCGCCGGCGCGTCGTCGGGGCCGAAGACCACCAAGGTCACCTCGGTCTCGCCGTCCACCGTCGCCCAGGCCCGCCCGTAGTCCATCTCCACTCGCCGCCCGTCGGCCAGCAGGAATCTGCGGCTGCCCAACGGCTCGACCCCCAGATCGCGCAACAGGCGGGCGGGCACGGTCGTGTAGGCGGCGCCGGTGTCCACGGTCGCCTCGATGTCGGCCGAGTGCTGACCGTCCATGGCGGCAAGCCGCACCGGCCAGTCGAACGTTCCCACGTTGCGATGCTACCGGGCGACGCCGATGACGGGCCGTCGAGGCGCCAACGGCCGCTGCGCCGCGAACCAAGCCCATGAACAATCGGGGCCAGACCTCCGAAGGGGGCTCAGGACCCGTCGGGACCGCGCTGGGCGGCGGCGAGGGTCCAGCGGCCGGTGGGAGTGAACGGGCCGTGGTTCAGGCGTGCGATGGAGGGCACGTGCTCGGCCAGCGCCAGCATCGGCACGACCCGCCCCGTCCAGCCGGTGGGCTGCTCGAGCATCCACAACGCGCCGTCCGCCGCCGTAGCCGTGTCGGCCCATGTGGAGTGGTCGGCGTCGGGCTCGTTCGCGACGTATCCCTCCGAGGCCACCTGCACGTCGATCCGGTAACAGTTGACGGCGATGCCCTCCGTCGAGAGCACCGCCGCGGTGGTGACGGTGAGGTGCTCCAGCGCCGCCTTGGAGGCACCGTAGGTCAGCATCGTCGGGAAGTAGCCGGTGGCGGTCACCGAGCCCACGTTGAGGATGCGCCCCCCGCCGGGTGCGGCCGCCAGGTGGGGCCGGGCCAGCCGGGTGGCCACGAGCGGCGCCCGCACGTTGATGCGCATGAGCACGTCGAAGCGCTTCGTCGGGATGTCCAAGTCGCCGCCGAAGCTCACCGCGGCGTTGTTGACCAGCATGTCCAGACGGCCGAAACGGTCCAGGGTCGCGGCCATGAGCCGCTCGATGTCGTCGTCGCTGGTCAGGTCGCAGGGCACCGCCAGACCCACCCCGCCAGCCTCGCTGACCGCCCGGGCGGTCTCGTCCACGGTGCCCGGCAGGCGCAGGGGGTGCGCCGCGCTGGCACGCGCCGCGCAGACCACGTTGGCGCCCCTCCGCCCCAAGGCCACCGCGACCGCCGCGCCGATGCCGCGGCTCGCACCGGTGACGATGACAGTCCTGCCGGTGAAGCTCACGAAGGCACGCTACCGGCACGCGCGGCGATCGTCGTCGGCGTCGAGGACGGCCTTATCCCACTTGTGGACAAGCGCTCCGACGAGGCAGACGCCCGCTCACAACGGGGCCCTCGGACAGATACTGAGGTGCGTCCTGAGGTCCGCGCGGTCAGCTTGCTTGACTTCCGGCGGTCGTGGGAGCCTGCGTGTCACGGCGCCACGGATGAGCGAGCGGACCGACTCCGGGGTGGCGGGCAGCGCGGTGACTGCGCCGGGGCGGCCGATAGCGTCGTCGATGGCGGCGGCGATGGCGGCCCCGCAGGCGTTGGTGCCGCCCTCTCCTGCGCCCTTCAGCCCGAGAGGGTTCAGCGGGCTGGGCGCGTCCTCACTCAGCAGCACCTCCACCTGCGGCTGCTCGGCCGCTGTGGGCATGAGATAGTCCATGAACGAGGTCGCCAGGGGCTGACCGTCGGCGTCATAGCTGAACAACTCCAGCAGCGCGCCGCCCACGCCTTGGGCCACGCCGCCGATGATCTGGCCCTCGCACAGCATGGGGTTCACCGCTCTGCCCACGTCGTAGGCCACCACGTAGCGCTCAACGGTGACCCCGCCGGTGTCGGCGTCGACCGACACCACGGCCGCGTGGGCACCGTAGGGATAGGTCATGTGGTCGGCGTTGAAGGTGGCGTCGGCGGGTCGGCCGGTGGCCGCGAGTTCCGTGGCGGCCAGGTACACCGCCACGCCGGTCATGACCGTGACCCGGCTGGCGAAGGCCCCCATGCCGCGGCCGATCATGTCGGTCTGGCCGTGGCGCACCGTCACATCGCCGTAGTCCACCCCTAGGACCTCGGCGCAGATCTGGGCGATCACGGTCTCCATCCCCTGGCCCACCGAGGCCGCGCCGGTAACCACCTCCACGCCCCCGCCCTCGGTGCGCCGCACCCGCACATCGTCGAACGGCCCCAGGCCGGACTTCTCCACGAACATGCCGATGCCCAGACCCACCATCTCGCCGGCGGCGCGGCGCTCGGCCAGGGACTCCCGCAGCGAGCCATAGCCGATGTGGTCCAGCAGCCGTTCCAGCAGCCGTGCGTAGTCGCCGGAGTCGTACACCACCGGCGTGCTGAGGGTGCTCACCCCGCGGTCGAACGGCATGGCCTCCGGCGGGATGAGGTTGCGGCGGCGGACCTCGGCGGGGTCCAGGCCGCAGGCGGTCGCCACGGCGTCCATCAGCCGCTCCCGCACGAACGTGCTCTCGAAGCGTCCCGGCGCCCGGTAGGTCCCCGCGGGGGTCTTGTTGGTGAGGCGGATGTGGCCTCGCACCCGGTAGGCAGGGACGAGATAGGGCCCCGGCAGCAGCGCCACCGACAGGTTCGGCACGGTCGCGCCGTGCGTGCGCACGTAGCCGCCCTGGTCGCAGAAGAACTCGGCATCGAGGGCCTGCACCACGCCGGCGCCGTCGACGGCCGCCCGCACCCGGTAGGACTGATCGCGCGAATGGTTGGCCGCCAGCAGGTGCTCCCGTCGGTCCTCCACCCACTTCACGGGACGTCCCAGCTTCAGCGCCGCGTAGGTCACGAGCAGATCCTCGGGGTACAGCTCGCCGCGGATGCCGAACCCGCCGCCGACGTGGCCCTCCCGGCCCACCACCTGCCCGGGTGCCAGGTCCAGCATGGCGGCGATGGTGGCGCAGTTGTAGTGCGGCACCTTGGCGATGCCGTACAACTCCACCCGGTTCCCCTGCTGACCATCGCCGTCCACCGGGCGCGCCAGCAGCCCGCGGGTCTCCAGCGGGATGCCGCTGTGGCGGCCGACCGCCGCCTCCAACTCCACGACCCGGTGCGCGCCCGCGAAGGCCGCCTCGACGTCACCGTGCTCGTGCTCGAGGGTCAGGGGGGCGATGGCCTCCGGCGACCAAGCCTCCAGCACCGGCTCGAGCGGCTCGACGTCCACGAAGGCCAGTTCGGCGGCATCCTCGGCCAGATAGGCGTCCTCGGCGATCACCACCGCCACCGGGTCGCCCACGTAGCGCACCCGCTCGGCGGCCAAGACCCGCTGGCAGTGGGGGCGCAGCTCGTCGAAGCCGGTCATGCGGAACTCGATGGCACCCAGGTGCGCCACCTCCTCGGCGCTCCAGGCCGCCACCACGCCCTCGGCCTCCCGCACCTCGCCGAGGTCCACGCCCCGCAGCAGCCCGTGGGCTGTGTCCGAGCGCACCACCCGGAGGTGCAGCTCGTCCGGGAAGCTGACATCGGCCAGGAAGCGCCCCTCGCCGACCAGCAGCGGCCGGTCCTCGAGGCGCAGGACCGACTCGCCGATCAGCGAGCGCGCCCGCCCGCCGTCGGGGTCGCCCAAGGCTCAGGCCCCGGCGGCGTCGCGCACCGACCGCACCGCCTCGACGATGGTCTGGTAGCCGGTGCAGCGGCACAGGTTCGACGACAGCGCCTCACGCAGCTCGTCATCGCCGATGTCGGGGCGGCTCTCCAGCACGCCGGCGCTGAGCATCAGGAACCCAGGTGTGCAGAAGCCGCACTGCAAGCCGTGATGGCGCCAGAACGCCTCCTGCAGGGGATGCAGCGTGCCGTCGGCGTCGGCGAGCCCCTCCACGGTGCGGATCTCGGCGCCTTGCGCCTGAACGGCGAACAGCAGGCACGACCGCACCGGCTCGCCGTCCATCAGCACGGTGCACGCACCGCAGACGCCGTGCTCGCACCCCAGGTGGGTGCCGGTCAGCCCGCAGTCCTCGCGCAGGACGTCGGCCAGGGTCTTGCGCGGCTCGGCGGCGACGCGGTAGTCGGTGCCGTTCACCGCCAGCACCACGGGAACCGCCACATCGGGCGGCGAGATCTCGGTCATGGCTCTGGGGCCTCCTGGCTCATCGACTCGGTCCGCCCGCGGCACTGCCGGCGGGCGCGGACCCGGCCGCGGCGCGCACGGCCGCCCGGACCCGCTCGGGCGTGGCGGGCATCTCGTTCAACTCCACGCCCAGATGCGAGAGGGCGTCGTTCACGGCACCGAGGACGGCGGCCGGCGCTCCGATGGTGCCGCCCTCGCCCAGGCCCTTGGCGCCGGTGACGCTGGCGTCGGTGAGTGTCTCGAGGTGCAGGATCTCGATGTCGGGGATCTCGGCGACGGTGGGCGGCAGGTAGTCCATGAGCGAGGTCGTCAGAATGTTGCCGTCGCCGTCGTAGACGACCTCCTCCAGCAGGGCGTTGGCGATCCCCTGCGCCACGCCGCCGCGGATCTGCCCGTCGGCGATCATCGGGTTGACGAGCCGTCCGGCGTCCTCCACCACGACGAAGCGCCGCATCGACACGCCGCCGGTCTCCGGATCCACCTCCACCTCCGCCACGTGGCAGGCGTTGGAGAACGTGCCCGCCGGGTCGTACCCCGCCTGTGCCGAGAGGCCTCCCGTCGCGCCGGCCGGCAGTCGCTGCGTGTGATGGTGGGCGATCCTCGCCAACTCGGCGATCTCCACGCCCACCGAGGTGCCGGCGACCGTGGCGCGCCCGTCGGCCAGGACGATGTCGTCGGCCGCCGCCTCGAGCACCTCCGCGGCAAGCGAGCCGAGTTGCGCGGCCAGCTTCTGTGCCGCCAGATACGTCGCCCCGCCGGCCAGCACCATGGCGCGGCTGGCGAAGGACCCCCACCCGTACGGCGTGCGGTCGGTGTCGCTGGCCACAACCCGCACGCGCCCCGGATCGGTGCCCAACTCGTCGGCCACGATCTGCGACAGTGCGGTCTCCAGGCCCTGGCCGTGCGGCGAGGCGCCGATGCCCAGCGTCACGTAGCCCGACGGGTCCATGGACATCTCCACGTTCTCGAAGCCCGGCGTCACCCCCATCGCGCGGGCCGCGAACGCCGGCGTTCCGTACCCGGTGCGCTCGCTGAAGGTGCAGATCCCAATCCCCGGCTGGGGTCCCCCGGCGGCGCGGGCGGCGTGCTGGCGGGCGCGGAACGCTCCCAGGTCGACGCGGCCGACCGCCAGCTCCATGGCCTCGCGATAAGTGCCCTCGTCGTGGCGCAGGCCGGTCGGCGAGATGTGCGGGAAGTCGCTCTGCAGGTTACGTCGGCGGATCTCCACCGGGTCGATGCCGAAACGCGCCGCGGCGACGTCCATGAGCCGCTCCAGCGCCAGGGTGATCACGGGTCGCGACACGCCCCGGTAGGGGGACATGGGGCAGGTGTGCGAGGCCACGCCTCGTGAGCGCGCGCCGTAGTGCTCCGGCGTGTAGGGACCCGGTAGCTCCGCCAGCGCCATGAGCGGCTCGACTCCCCAGGTGATGGGGTAGCACGGCCACGCGCCCACGTTGGCCGCCACGTCGGCCTGCAGCGCCTCGAGGTGGGCCGTCTCGTCGAACCCGGCCCGCAGCCGGTAGCGCTGCTCGCGGCTGTGCCACGAGGCCATGAGGTTCTCGCTGCGGTCCTCGATCCAGGCCACTGGGCGCCCCAAGCGTCGTGAGAGCCAGACCACGATGGCGTCCTCCCGGGCGAGCGGCAGCTTCTGGCCGAAGGCACCGCCCACGTCCGGCGCCACGACCCGGAGGTCGGCCTCGGGCATGCCCAGCAGGTCGCAGATGACGGTCCGAATCATGTGCGGCGCCTGGATCGAGGCGTGCAGCGTTGTGCGGCCACCGAACCTCTCGGTGACGGCGTGCGAGCCGCGCGCCTCCAGGGGCAGCGCCGCCTGGCGCCCGGAGGTGATCTCCAACTCGACGATGGCGTGGGCGCGCTCCAGGGCCTCGGCCAGTTCGGGCGTGGCCATCTCGCCGGCCACCATCACGTTGGATTCCGATTCGTCGGGATGAACCAGCGGGGCACCGGGAGCCAGGGCGGCCTCGAGGCCCACCGCCGCCGGGAGCGGTTCGATGTCCAGTTCCACCTGCTCGGCCAGATCCTCGGCCTCCGCAGCGGTGGCGCCGACGACCACCGCAACCGGTTCACCCACGTACCGCACCCGCTCCCGGGCGAGCAGCGGTTGGGCGAGCCGCACGTAGTCGGGCCGGTGCAGGACGGCTTCGATGTCCCCGACGCCGTCTGCATCGAGGTCTGCGATCGTGTACGCCGGGCCGCGAACCGCCCGGACGAGACCGCTCGCCACCGGGCTCCGTACGAAACGCACCGCGGCGGCACCACCGATGTCGCCGACGAACATGCCCGCGCCGCGCAGCAGGGTCGGATCCTCGACCCGGCGGATGGAGCGGCCGACCCAGCTCACGGCGCGACCCCTCGGACGACCGGGCGTGTGCGAAGCAAGCCGCCGCTGACGCAGAGTTGGGCGCTGCACGATGGATTCCGGCCTTCGCCGGAATGACGTTCATACTGTGCGGTGTCCCCGGCGGGCAGCGGGTCTGACCCGCCGAAATGACGACTGGCAACCCGGCCATCGCCGGAATGGCGACCGGCAACCCGACAATCGCCGCAACGACGTTCGGGGAGGCGCCGCACTGCTCAGCAGTCTGCTAGCGGAGCGAGCCGGCGCCCTGCGCCAGCGCCCGGGCCACCATGGCGCGCACCAGGTCCCGCCGGTAGGCGGCGGAACCGTGCAGGTCCCCCACCGGGTCCACCTCGCCGGCGGCGACCGCGGCGGCGGCGGCGTGGAGGTCGGCGCTCGGTACCTCACCCAGCAGCGTCGCCTCGGCGCCGCCCAAGCGCACCGGCACCCCGGCCACACCGCCGACACCGATGCGGGCCTCGGCGATGGCACCGGTCGCCGGCACCAGACGCACCGCGGTCATCGCCGCCACGACGGCGAAATCGCCCGCCCGGCGGCTGAACTCGCAGAACCCGGTCCGCCAGTCGTCGCCGAGGATCGGGAGGCGCACCGCGGCGAGCAGTTCCTCTGGAGCCAGCGCCGTGGTGAACACGGTCTCGAAGAAGTCGGCGGCGGCGATGGCCCGCTCGCCGCCCCGGCGCAGCGCCACCATCTCGGCGTCGAGGGTGCGAGCCAGGATGCACCATTCCGCGGCGGGGTCGGCGTGCGCGATCGAACCCCCGAACGTGCCCCGCACCCGTATCGGCAGGTGGCCGACGAAACGGGCAACCGCCGGCAGCAGCGAGCCGAGGACCCCGCCGAGCGGCTCGCTGCGACCGTCCGGTGTCGTCACCGCCGGCGCCTCCAGGCGGGCATGGATCACCCGCGCCCCCAGCGTGAGCGTCCCGTTCGCCGCCGACATCCCGTCCAGGCCGCCCACCCGGCCGATGTCCACGATCACCTCGGGCCGGGCCAAGCGGAAGTTCATCATCGGCACCAGGCTCTGACCGCCCGACAGCACTTTGGCCTCGTCGCCGAAGCGATCCAGCGCATCCAGAGTGCCCTCGGTGGTGTCGGGGGCGGTGTAGGCGAACCGCGCCGGCTTCATCGCTGCCACCGCTCGGCGGCGCTCGCGCCCCGTCCCATCGTCGAGCACGTCGTCATCGGCTCAGCTCCCCGGTCCTCTAAAGCTGCTGTGAGCCGAGAGTCACACCGTAGACGTCGGTCCGGCGGTCGGCGCGGGGGCGGATCCGCTCGCTGCGAACCTGCGCCCGGGCGGAGTCGGCCAAGTCCACCTGCGCCACCCGCAGCTCGTCGCCGTCGCGGGCGAGCGGGCCGGCGACCACCTCGCCGTACGGACCCGCCAGGATGGACGACCCCAGGAACTTCAGGCCGCCGAAGTCGCCGGCCTGCGAGGCGCAGGCGATGAACACCTGCGAGAGGTTGGCCTGCAGCAGGGCGCCCCGGGCGTGGGGGATCAGCCCGCCGTCGTCGCCGCCGCGGCGGTCGAAACCCCGGACCCAGGCCGTCGGCACACAGATCAGATCGGCCCCCGACAGCGCCAGCACCCGGACCACCTCCACGAACCGCAGGTCGTAGCAGACGCACATTCCCAGACGCCCGAAGGGGGTCTCGAAGGTCGGCAGGCCCAGATCGCCCGGCGCGAAGCAGAGCTTCTCGATGTCGAACAGGTGAAGCTTGCGGTAGTGGCCGACAACGCCATCCCGGCTCACGGCCACCGCGCTGTTGTACAGGGCCCCGTCGCCGGTCCGCTCGCAGAAGCCGCCGACGATCACGCCGTCGTGGGCCGCGGCGACGGCGCACCACGCCTCGACGGTCGGCCCGTCGAGCGGTTCGGCCTCGCCCTGGAGTTCGGCCCGGTCCGCCGCGTACCACGGCACGCACAACTCCGGCAGCACCACGATTCCGGCGCCCCGCTCGAACAGCGCCGCCGCCGCCTCGGCGCTGCGCCGGCGGTTGGCCCGGGCATCCCCCGGCGGGGCGCCGATCTGCGCCAGAGCGACCCCGACGGCGTTCACGGTTCCGGGCTGCGACCGCGCCGGCTCACTCCACGCCGAGCAGCCGCAGCAGCTGGCGGTCCGGCGGGCACGGGCCGCCGACGCTGACGATGCGGCTGTCGCGGTCGGCGCAGACGGCGTGCTCCACGCCCGCGGGCACATGCACCGCGTCGCCGGCCTCGAACTCGAGGCGCACGCCGTTGGTGAGGTCCTGCACCGAGCCCTTCCCCTCGATGATGAAGATGGTGTCCTCGGACTCGCTGTGGATGTGCGGGACGTTCTGCTCCCCGGGCTCGAGCACGACGTAGTTCATGTTGGCCACCTCGGCGCCCACACCGGGCCAGACGATCAGCCGGGCGTCCGAGGAGATGATCGGCATCATCAGATCGGGCTCGTCGCGGTGGAAGACGCGCACTGCCATGTCAGACCTCCGGTGACTCGTAGACAGAAGGGTCGGGAGGGCACGGGCCGCCCACGATCTCCGCGCCGTCCGCACCCGCCTCGAATCGATGCGCCGTCGACGGGTCGACGTGGACCATCGAGCCCTCCACGAGGGCGTGCTGGATGCCGCCGTCGGCGTCGGCGACCGTGGCGCTGCCGGCGCGCACGTAGTACACGGACTCTGACGGGTGCCGCAGGTCGATGGTCCGCCCGCCGGGCGCCAGCAGGAGGCGGTGCAACGAACGGTGCTGCGACCCCACCCCCGGCCAGACCACCGCCAGAGCCTCGCCGCCGGAGGCGATCAGCGGCAGCGGGACGGGCTCAGCGCTGCCCCGCACGACCTGCACCCGGTCCTCGCTCATCCCCAACCTCTCCCGCCAGCGGCGACTTCAAGAGCCGTGCAACCGATTGAACCGTACTGTAATCGCGGGGCAGGCGCAGACCGGGGCCGCCTGCGAGACGATGCTCCGCCACAGCGGTCCGAGAGGTGGCCGCCGCCCGTCAGGTGGTCACCGGCGGCGCGGTTGACGCGACGCCGAGGCCACAGCGGTCCGAGAGGTGGCCGCCGCCCGTCAGGGCTTGATCACACCGCCGTCGATGCTGATCACGGTGCCTGTCATGAAGTCCGACCCCGGCCCGGCCAACATCACCGCCAGAGGCCCGAGTTCGGGCGGGTCGCCGACCCGGCCCAGCGGCGTGTTCGCTTCGACGGCGGCCATGATCTCCGGAATGTCGAGCAGGTGGCTGTTCATGTCGGTGTAGAAGGCCCCCGGCGCGATCACGTTGACCGTCACCGACGGCGCCCACTCCCAGGCGAGGCTCTTGGAGAGCCCGATGACGCCGGCCTTGCTGGCCGAGTACGCCGACCAGCTGGCACCGCCGTGCAGGCCGAAGTTGGAGGCGATGTTGACGATCTTGCCGCCGTCCTGCGCCAGCATCCGCTCACCGAAGGCCCGGCAGCAGTAGAACAGCCCGGTGAGGTTGGCGTCCATCACCGCCCCCCAGTCGGCGTCGCTGGTCTCGGCGGCCGGCTTCAGCAGCAGCACGCCCGCGGAGGTGAAGGCGGCGTCCACTCCCCCCGTCTGCTGCCAGGCCGCCTCGGCGGCGGCGTTCACCTGCGCCGAGTCGGTCACGTCGACGGTCTGGGCGAGGCAGTCCCGACCGCTGGCGCGCACCTCGGCGGCGGTGCGTTCGAGAGCGCCGGCGTCCCGGCCCCAGATGACGATGTCGGCGCCCGCCTCCGCCATCGCCAGGGCCATGGCCCGGCCCAGGCCCCGGTTGCCCCCCGTCACCAGCGCCGTCCTGCCTGCAAGCGTCCCACTCATGGCGTCCTCCCAGTCGTCTGCGGGCCGTCCTCGGTGCGCCTGCGCCCGCCGCGCGGCGGGCGCAGGCCGGGCGAGAGCCGCCCCCGGTCGTTCAGTCGCTCCTGTTGCCGTCGCCGGCGGCGTCGGTCTGCAGGGCCCGCGGCGACAGGTTGACCCACACGGCGCGGGCGCGCCGGCGGCCCCGGTTCACGATCCGGTGCGGCCGGGTGGACTCGAAGGCGATGGAATCCCCCGGCTCCAGAGCGTACGCGCTGTTCTGCAGCTCGACGGTCAGGGTGCCCTCCAGCACGTAGCCGTACTCGTAGCCACCGTGATGGGTGACCTGCACGGCGCTGGCGGTGCCGGGCTCGTACTCGTTCACCACCAACTCGAGGCCGCGGCGCGGATCCACCTGCACGAGCCGCCGCAGCACCCCGTTGGCCGTCTCGACGATCTGATGATCGGCGGCGCGCTGGACCACGTCACGCGATCCGTCCACGTCCAACTCGAACAGGTCGGCCATGTGGACACCCAGCGCCGAGGAGATGGCGATCAGCGTGCCGATCGACGGCGAGGTGCGGCCCCGCTCCACCATCGACACCATCGACGAGCTGAGACCTGTGCGCTCGGCGACGGTCTGCAGCGTCAACCCCTGCTCCACGCGCAGCGCACGGATCCGGCCCCCCAACTCAGCGAGGTGCTCCTCGGCGGCGACCACGGTGCGGCGCGGCGGCGCGGCCGACTCCGACCCCGCCGCCGGAGCGGGAATCGACCCATCAGCCGGTCGCGTGCTCACCGTCCCGATGGTACATGGCGACAGCAGAGGCACCCGCCAAGACTCCGCCGCCGCAGGCCGAGCGGCAGCCGGGCCGAGGCTCGGCGGGTTTTCGATATTGCTGAAACACGGGCGCACGAGATTGAAAACCGCCTCCCGAAAAACGAGTAACGTCACGTCGCCGGCACCGGCTCGAGGAGGAGCGGCCGGCGCCTAGGCCGAGGAGACCGGGTGAGCGAGGGGAACGGCGGCGAGAGTGCCGCCGGCACGAAGCTGAACGACCGAGCGACAGCGACGCCAAGACCCAGCGGCGCTCGGGCGCGCCTGAACGTGCTCTCGGCCATCCGCCACGGCGACATCCTCGGCTCGATCCTGCTCACCGTCGCCGTCATGGCGGTCGTCGTCGTCGCCTTCGGCGGCAACCCCTGGACGGTCGCCAAGACCATCGTCAACAACTCCCTGGCGGAGGAGATCTTCCTGGGTCAGACGATCATGACCGCCGCCATCCTGATCCTCACGGGCCTGGCGGCGGCGATCCCCTTCACGGCGCGGCTGTGGAACATCGGCGGCGAGGGCCAGATGTTCGCCG
>JAPOYM010000054.1 GCA_026706565.1 bacterium | reverse complement strand
TGTGCGGGAAGAACTCCCGCAGCTCGTTGGCCAGCTGGGCGGCGAGCGACTTGTTGGGGGCCAGGACCAGGGTGGGCCGCTGCACCTGCTCGATGGTCCAGGCCATCGTGGCGCTCTTGCCGGAGCCGGTGATGCCCAGCAGCGTGCAGAAGCGTTCGCCGCGGCGGATGCCCTCGGACAGCCCGGCGATGGCGGCCGGCTGGTCTCCGGCGGGCTCGAAGTCGGCCACCATGCGGAACGGCGTCTGCCGGCGCGAGGCCACGAGGTCGGCGCCTGCTGGTCCGGCGGTCACGAGACGACCCTAGCCAGCCGCCCGGTCTTGAGGTCGGCCCGGTCGGGGATCGTCGAGCACTGGATTCCTGCCCCGGATCGAGTCCGGGGCAGGCTCTCCGCCGGGACGACGACGAGGCTGGGGTTCGGTGCCAATCGGGTGTCTCAGCGTGTCGGCGAGTCGCCCAGCGAGCCGATCCACTCCCAGCAGCGGTCCACTTGCTCGGAGAGTTGCCGGCGCGTGCCGTTGTTGTCGATCACGAAGTCCGCCAGCGCCAGCCGCTCGTCGCGGGCTGCTTGACGGGCCAGCCGCGCCCGCGCCTCGCCGGCGGTGAGGCCCCGCCGCGCCACGAGGCCCCGCCGCGCCACGAGGCGCGCCACGGCGGTCTCGGGGTCGACGTCCACGACGACGACGCCCGCCAGAGGCTCCCGCCGTTCGGGCCCCGCCTCGGCCAGCAGCGGGATCTCCGCCACCACGACGGCGTCGCTGCCGGCCAGTTCCCGACGCCGGGCCGCCATCTCGGCGCGCACCGCCGGATGGACGATCGCGTTCAACGCCGCCAGCTCCTGCGGATCCTCGAAGACGACGGCGGCCACGGCGGCGCGGTCCAAGCGGCCGTCGGGCAACAGGATGGACGGCCCGAAGCGCTCCGCCATGGCCTCCAGCACAGGACGCCCCGGTTGCTGCAGTTCAGCGACGATGGCGTCGGCGTCGAACAGGACAGCCCCGCGCTCGGCCAGGGCGCAGGCGACGGTGGACTTGCCCGAGCCGATGCAGCCGGTGAGCCCGACCTCGATCACCGGGGGCCTCAGGCGGGGGCGACAGCCTCGAAGCTCTCCGTGGCGGCGGCCGCGCCCTCCGGGTAGTCCTCGGCGGCGAAGGTCGTCTCGTCCTCGCTGGCGGCGCCCAGGTAGTTGCCCTCCTCGTCGAAGGCGTGCTCGCCGAAGTGCTCCTGGAACTCCGCCGCCACGACGCCGCCCTCGGCGGCCTGCTTGATGGAGAGGCTGATGCGGCGGCGCTGCAGGTCTATGTCGATGATCTTCACCCACAGCTCCTCGCCGGGCGTGACCACCTGCTCGGGCACTTCGACGTGGTGCGCCGACATCTCCGAGATGTGGGTGAGGCCTTCGATGCTCTCGCCCACCTGCACGAAGGCGCCGAAGGGGACCAGCTTCGTGACCCTGCCGTAGACCAGCTCCCCGACGCGGTGGGTGGCGGCGAATTCCTGCCAGGGGTCCTGCTGGGTGGCCTTCAGCGAGAGGCTGATGCGCTCGCGGCTGGGGTCCACCTCGAGCACCTGCACTTCCACCTCGTCGCCCACCGACACCACCGAGCTGGGGTGGTCCACGTGGCGCCACGACAGCTCGGAGACGTGGACGAGCCCGTCCATGCCGCCGAGGTCGATGAACGCCCCGAACGGCACGACCGAGGACACGACGCCGCGGCGCACCTCCCCCGGCTTCAGGTTGTCGAGGAACTCCTCGCGCTGCTCCTTCTGGGCCTCCTCCAGCCACGCCCGGCGCGACAGCACCACGTTGTTGCGGTTCTTGTCCAGCTCGATGATCTTGGCCTCCACCTTGCTGCCCACGTAGGGCTGAAGGTCTCGCACCCGGCGCAGATCCACCAGCGAGGCCGGCAGGAAGCCGCGCAGGCCGATGTCCACGATGAGCCCGCCCTTGACGACCTCGATGACGGTGCCCGAGACCACCCCGCCGGCGGCCTTGACCTCCTCCACGTTGCCCCAGGCCCGCTCGTACTGGGCGCGCTTCTTGGAGAGGATGAGGCGTCCCTCCTTGTCCTCTTTCTGCAGGACGAGCGCCTCGACCTCGTCGTCCAGGGACACGACCTCGCCGGGGTGGGCGTCGTTGCGAATGGAGAGCTCGCGGGACGGGATGACGCCCTCGGATTTGAAGCCGATGTCGACGAGCACCTCGTCGTTGTCGATCCGCACGATGTGGCCGATGACCATCGCGCCCTCCTCGAGGGCGATGACGCTGTCGGCGTAGGCGGCGGCGAGCTGCTCTTCATCGAGGTCGTTCACGGCGATCTGGCGAGGTTGGAACAGCTCGTCCATCTCGCCGTCGGCGGGGCTCGGGAGGGGTTCTGTCGAGAGTTCTGCTGAAGGAGACGGCTCGGAAGTCTCTTCTGCTTGTTCTGCCGGTGTTGCGGTTGTTGAGTCGTCGGGCAAGGACAGGTCGGGGTCGAGGTCGGGCACGGATTCTCACTTGGTCGATGGACAGGACTGGACGACGCGAGCCGTCGACGGGGCCCAGCGGCCCCGGATCACGGGGGCAAGGCTAACAGCACCGGCGCCAACTGCAATCCGCTACCCGGATCCGCCCCCGTTACCGGCAGGGACGGTCACCGTCGAGGCTCGGCACGGCCCGGCCGCCGTGACCACCACCGTTCCCGGCAGGGATGGTCAGGTGTCGGGAGCCAGGCGAGCATCGCGGTGGGGACTGCCCCCACGTCCGGGCCGTCGAGATTCAGTTCGGTACGGGTGGCGACGATCCCCTGCCAGCGGGAGCCTCGGAGTGTCTTGGCCGACCCGAGCCGTCGCCCGTCCGCGTACCTCGACTCGATGGGCCGAGCCGCCGAAGCCGGGACCCACGAAGTCGATCTCGCTCCCTGTCCGGCTGCGATGGTGCATCACGCGGTCGAAGTCCAAGTGGCCCCCGGGCTCGGCCCTCTCGAGACTGCGCACCAGCGCGAGCCCTAACTGCTGCCCGGACAGGACGGCGGGGGTCCGGCCCGAGGCGGTCTTCGACGCGGTGCGGGCGGCGGTGGATGCGACCGGCGTGCTGGGCGGCAGGTAGCGCGCCAACAGACACTACTGGGACGTCCTCGCCACCATCACTCCCCGCCGATCTCCGAAGCGCCCCCAGCCGATCCGCGCCAATCCCAACGCACACAACCCGACACACTCGAGCACCTCGTCACCCCCACCAGCCCAAGCCTAGGGAACACTCAGGACTTCCTAAATCACCCGCAGTTCGGACACGAGTACTCAGGATCTCGACTACTCAGGAAGTGGTACAAGTTGATTCCCAGACTTCGTAGACCGCCAACTCATAGGACTCGAGACTGCTCGACCGTCGAGTACGAACATGCCAATCCCCGATTAACCAGTTGCCGCTGCGAAAGGGACCATTGTATGTGCTTTGCAAGTCGTCGTCGGTTATATACCATTGACCCACATTACGGCCTAGTCTCCGCCCATATTCCCAGTCAAGCAAGTTCTCAGGAAATATCTCCTCTTGCTCACTAATATTCAATAGTTCGCCCGACTTCGAATCCAATTCAAGGTACTCGAGGCTTGAGTTCACCGCGAATATCCTGCCTCCATAAGAGAATACAGCACGTATTAGCCCTGCAGCGACATCCAATGACCATGAATTGCCGACCGGACTGTAGTTGGAGATAGATCCTCCCTTGAACAAAACGGCACCGTAAGGAGTCATCAGATACCGATCACTCTGACCCCTGACATACGGTATTCGGACCGTACTCCGCTCCGTTAGATTCGTCACAAGATCTGGGAATTCGTCAGAAGCGAAAATGATGCTATGCTCTAAGTTTAGTAGTACGTTATCTCCGCATACCTTCACCGAAACCCCACGCGGTCCCGTCCGAGCCTCTGCCAATTTTACTAGCTCTACAAGTTCGTCAGTGAAGTCGAAAAGCTCTACGCCCACGCTATCATGCACGCGTAGAAGTGGGAGATGGCTCCGACTACTTTCCGACAACTCATCTGCATCAAGGTCCCGAATCGCGTCGTGATCAATTGAAAACAGATAGTTGTCAACCACCAGCCAGCCATTAGGATTAGTCGCAAGCAGACTGCCGTCAGGTTCAAGCAAATCGGTGCCGAGAACGATATTCCCGTCCGCTGTGACGCCCCGAATCTCGACGTCGCTCTCAACTTCGAATCGGATCGGATCCGAGAACCCGTCACTACTGCGCTGCCAGATGTGGATACTACGGACAGTTCTCTCGGGTTCAAGCCCACTCGCGGGGATCACCGATTCTGACTTAGTGACGATGGTTGGTCCTCCGCTGCTCACATTTTGAACTCCGTCCGGATACTCGGCGACGTCGAGAAGCTGCCATGTTGCCGTCGAGAACAATAGCATTGTGTAGTCGCCCGCACTATCAGCACATAGAATAGTGAATGTACCGTCGAAGAATGGGCGGTTGACCAGTTGCTGCTCACGCACCCGGAAGGTACGCTGCAGATATAGGTCATCGCACATCCTTTCACCATAGATGTTTCTGCCGTCTATGATGACGCCGCGGCCGTCATCTGTCGGACGCGGAGATATAGGTATTTCCTCCTCTCCGAATTCCTGGAACAATTGCAGCCCGCTGCATTCCCGTGAGGTGTAGTGGTCTATTGCCTCCAGATCTGGCAAGAGATTGATGCCGTTCAATAACACATATACAAGTAGATCGTCTAGTGAAGCATTGAGGGACAGAACATTAGAAGCGTCATTGATTGTCTTTCGAACATTTCCAAAGTTGCTCGCAATTTCGACATCGGCCCTAGACTCTAGTCTTGCCAAGTAGGCTTCAAGTCTCACTAGTCCATATACAACGCCTACGATCTGCGCAAGGCCACCATCGATCGTAGTTACAGCAGCACTAATCTCGTCCGATATGGCCTGTAGTTCAGCGCAATATGGTGACAATTCTGTCACACTTGGATTGCCTGACGTAAGCCTGGCTGAATCCACAATCAGTCCGGAATCGGCCTCGGAAGGGGCCGGGCCTATATTGCTTAGCGAAGCGGGGGTTGGTGCAGAAGCGGGGGTTGGTGCAGAAGCGGGGGTTGGTGCAGAAGCGCGGGTTGGTTCAACGGGGGAGTCGCCACTGCAAGCGACTGCAACAAGAGCAACCGGGGCGAACAGAACAATGGCTCGGACCGATAGCCACGATCTGATCGTCGATCTCAGCATGCTGACGCTGAAAGGCCGACGAACCCCTCCTGCGAGCGCTTGAGGACTAGGCGAGGACGACTGATAAGACGGAGTTTTCATAAGCGCTCGTTTCGTTCAGAGGTGCATACTAACGTAGCATGGCTTCTCAGGCCTTGGCCGCCGCCCAGGTGGCGCCGAAGGCCAAGTCCACCACCAGCGGGACGCGCAGGTCGCAGGCGGTGGACATCTCGCGGCGCACCAGGTCCGAAGCGGCGGTGCGCTCGGGTTCGGGCACCTCCAAGACGACCTCGTCGTGGACCTGCAGGATGAGCCGGCTGGCCATGCCGCCGCGCTCGAGGGCGGCGTCGATGCGCACCAGCGCCACCTTGAAGATGTCGGCCGCCAAGCCCTGGATGCCGGCGTTCTTGGCTTGGCGCTCGCCGGCTTGGCGCACCCGGAAGTTGTCCGAGCGGAGTTCGGGGATCGGCCGCCGCCGGCCGTAGAGCGTCTCGGTGTAGCCCAACTCCCGGGCCCGGGCCACGGCGGTGTCCATGTAGTCGCGCACCGCCGGGAAGGCGCCGAAGTAGGCGTCCAGGATGACCTGAGCCTCCTCGGTGGGGATCGACAGGCGCTGGGCCAACCCGTAGGACTCCATGCCGTAGGCCAGGCCGTAGGACACCATCTTCGCCTTGGATCGCAGTTCGGTGGTCACCTCAGCGGGCGCGACCCCGAAGACCCTCGCCGCGGTGGCCGTGTGGATGTCCTCGCCCGCCTCGAAGGCGGCGATGAGCCCCGGATCGTCGGCCAGGTGGGCGATGCAGCGCAACTCGATCTGGTTGTAGTCGGCGATCAGCAGCAGAGTGCCCGCGGCGGGCACGAACACCTCGCGGAAGGCGCGGCCGGTCTCGGTGCGCACCGGGATGTTGTGCAGGTTGGGCGCGTCGGAGGAGAGCCGGCCGGTGCGGGCCACCGTCTGGTTGAAGGAGGCGTGGATGCGGCCGGTGCGCGGGTCCACTTCGGCCGCCAACCCGTGCCCGTAGGTGGAGCGCAGCTTCTCCACCTCCCGGAAGGCCAGCAGGTGCTCCACGATGTCGTGCTCGCCGCGCAGGCGCTCCAGCGTGGCGGCGTCGGTGGAGTAGCCGGTCTTGGTCCGCTTCTGGGGCGGCAGGCCGAGGCGCTCGAAGAGCACCCTGGCGAGTTGCTGGGGGGAGTTGACGTTGAACTCCTCGCCGGCGTCGGCCACGACCGCGGCGCGCAGCCGCGTGGCCTCCTCCTCGAGCTCGCGGGTGAGCGTCTCGAGGCCCGCCCTGTCGACGCCCACGCCGCAGTGCTCCATCCGCGCCAGCACCCGCACCAGCGGCACCTCGATCGTGTCGTGCAGCGTCTCGGCGCCGCCGTCGCGCAGCTCGGCGCGCAGGGGTTCGGCCAGGCGGGCCGCGGCCAGGGCCTCGAGCGCGGTGCGGGTCCGGAGCGCCTCGCCGGTCTCGGGGAATGCCAGCCGTCCCTGCGTCTCCTCCTCGGCGCCGTCGGCGGCCAGAGCGCAACCGGCGTAGCGCGCCAGCAGGTCCCCGACGGGATAGTCGGACTGCGAGGGCTCCAGCAGGTAGGCGGCGATGGCGGTGTCCATTCTCAGCGTGCGGACATCGATGCCGATCGCCAGCAGGCTGCGCATCAGGTCCCTGGCGTCGTGCGCCACCAATCCGGGCGCGCCCTCGCCGAACAGACCGCTGAGCACATCCCGCAGCGCCCCGTCGCCCAGGAGGTCTCCCGGAATCCACACCGCGCTGCGGGCGTCGCCCTCGCCGGCCCGCGACGACGTATCGGGAGGACTCCCGTCGGCGCCGATGAGGGCCAGCCCCTCCAACTCCGACCGGCCTCGCCGGTCGCGCCACGCCCCCGCGACCGCCAACCGACCGCTCTGCGCCAAGGCGGCGATGCGGGCCACGGCGGCGGCCGCGTCGCCGGGCTGCTCCACGGCGACCTCGAGCACCTCGGCGTCCACCTCGGGCGCGAACTCCAGGCCGAGGGCCTCGCCCAGCCGCTCCAGCAGCGAGCCGAACTCCAGGAACTCGAACAGGCGGAGGATCTCCTCGGTGGCGGCCGGGGTCACGGCCAGGTCGCCGACGCTGACGGGAAGGTCCAGATCGCGCCGCAGTTCCATGAGCTCGCAGTTGAGGCGCACGGCGGCCTCGGCCCCCCGCAGGGAGTCCCGCAGCTTGGGGGTCTGCTCCTCGAGGTGCGCGTAGACCCCGTCGATGCCGCCGTAGGTGTTGATGAGCCGGGCCGCCGTCTTCTCCCCCACCCCCGGCACCCCCGGCAGGTTGTCGGAGGTGTCGCCGCGGAGCGCCGCGTAAGCCACGTAGTCGGCGGGCCCGACGCCGGTCCGCTTCTTGACCGCGGCGGCGTCGTAGACGTCGTGGTCGGAGATGCCCCGCCGCGGGTAGAGCACGGTGACGCCTCGCATCGCCACAAGCTGGAAGGCGTCGCGATCGCCGGTGACGATCGCCGCCTCCAGTCCTTGCTTCTCGGCCTGGGCGGCCAGCGTGGCCAGCACGTCGTCCGCCTCGAACCCGGGAGCCTCGACGCTGTGGACGCCGAGAGTGTCCAGGACCTGTCGCAGCAGCCCGAGTTGCTGCCGGAAGATCTCCGGCGGGGCGGAGCGGTTGGCCTTGTAGCTGTCGAGCCGCTCGTGGCGGAACGTCCCGCCCGGCAAGTCGAACGCCACCGCGACGCGTTCCGGCCGGTGGTCCCGGAGCAGGTTGATCAGCATCGAGGTGAAGCCGTACACGGCGTTGGTGACCTGCCCCGAGGCCGTCGTCATCTCCTCGGGCAGCGCGTGGAAGGCCCGGTAGGCCAGGGAGTGCCCGTCGATGAGCACCAGCCCGGTCACGGCTGCACTCTGGTCCGCTCGGGGGCGGGCGGCGAGGCGGGCAGCGCGGCGGGTCTGCCGGGCCGTCTCACTGCGGGCCGTCGGCGGGCTTCGACGCCACCGTGAGGGTCCCCGCCAAGAGGTCGTCGGCCACGGCTCGCATCGGGCGGCGCTGGTTCATGGCGGTCCGCCGCATGAAGGCGAAGGCGTCGCCCTCGCCGAAGCCGTAGTTGTCCATCAGCAGGCCCTTGGCGCGTTCGACGACCTTGCGGGTCTCGAGCTGCTCGGCGAAGTCGGTCGCCTCGGCCGCCAGCGCCCGCGCCTCGCTGAAGCGGGCCAAGGCGATCTCGACGGCCGCCACGAGCTCTCCTGCGGCGAACGGTTTCACCAGGTACGCCAAGACCCCCGCCTGGGCGGCCTGTGCGACTAGTTCCCGCTGGCTGAAGGCGGTGAGCACGAGCACCGCGCAGAGGCGCTCGTCCCAGATGGCCCGCGCCACGGCCAGGCCGTCGTTGCCGGGCATCTTGATGTCGAGGATGGCCGCATCGGGACGCAGCTCGCGTACCAGCGCCAGAGCCCGGTCGCCGCGCCCGGTGTCGGCCACCACCTCGTAGCCCTCCGCCGTGAGGGTCTCCTTCAGGTCCAGGCGGATGATGGCCTCGTCCTCGGCGATCACGAGGCGCGTCCGCGTCCCGACGGGCCTCTCGGCGCTCACGGGCCTCTCCGGGCCGAGAGGCGGTCCAAGAGGTCGTCGAGGCGTTCGGCCAGTCCAGCGACCTCGGCCTGCAGGCGGTCGCGGTGAGCGGCCATCGCGGCGGCGTGCCGGGCCGCGTCTCGGAGGTCGCGGTCGGCCAGGGGGGTCTCCGAGACGAGCGCTCGCAGCCGGGCGTCTGATTCGGAGTCGCTGAAGTACATGAGCTGTTCCTCGGCCACCTGCAGCTCCTCCCGGCAGCGCGCCAGGCGCCGCGAGACCTCGGTGATCCGCCGCCGGATCACGGCGCCGGGCAGGACGGCGAGGGACACGCCGGCATTCTAGGAGCCGACCGCTTCCGCCTCAGAACGTCTGCTCCACGAAGCGCTCCAAGTGGCGCAGCGTGCGCACCTCGAACGTGCCGTCGCAGTGGGCGCTGTACTCGCTCATGATGGAGTCGCCGGTGTCCCAGTACGAGCGCGGCTCGGGGTTCAGCCAGAAGACCCGCCGGGCCTTGCGCTGCAGCTCGCGCATCACCCACGACCCCGAGGCGTGATAGTTGTTGCGGGCGTCGCCCAAGACCATGACCGTGGTCCTCGGGTTGACCGAGCGCCCGTAGCGGTCCCAGAACACCCCCAGGGCGTGGCCGTAGTCGGAGTGCCCGTCCACCCAGACCACATCGGCGGAGGTATTCACCCGGTGGACCGCCTCGGTGATGTCGTCGCTCGTCTCGAAGAGGTCGGTCACCTCGTCCAACCCGTCGATGAAGACGAACGACCGGACCTTGGAGAAGTGGCTGCTGATGGCGTAGACCAGATGCAGTGTGAAGCGGGCGAAGGCCGCCACGGAGCCGCTGATGTCGGCGATGACCATGATCTCGGGCTTGGCGGGCCGCTTGTAGCGGAAGCGGGGCTCGGCCGGGACGCCGCCGTAGCTCAGCGACTGCCGGATGGTCCGGCGGAAGTCCAGCACGCCCCGGCTCCTGTGGCGCCGCCGCCGGGACAGCCGCGCCGCTAGCTTGCGGGTCAGGGGATGAATGGCCTTGCGCAGCGCCTCCATCTCCTCGCGGGTGGCGTGTACGAACTCCACGTCCTCGGGCAGCGGCTTGCGCAGCGTCCGCGCCATCGCCTCGGTGCCGCGGTCGGCCACGAGGCGGCGGCGGATCTCGGCCTCCACCTCCTTGCGGAGCCGCTCGATGCGCGACTCCATCTCGTCGCGCTCGAGGCGCTCCTCCAGCGGCGTGAGCGGACGCCCCGCCTGCTCGCGGGTCGTCTCGAGCAGCCGCTCCAGCATGTCCTCGAGCCCTAGGCTGCGCAGCGTGCGGTAGAGGTAGTAGGTGCCCCCCACGGGCCGGCCCGGCGCCATCCCGCCGTAGCGCTGCACCGCCCGGCGGGCCGCCGCCCGCAGCTGCGCCTGATCTCCCCGCAGCAGCGCCGCGAACAGCAGCCGGGCGAAGGCGTCCTCGCTCAGCGGCGCCCCGCGGCCCTCGCCGCGGGGATCCAGCAGCTCCGCCGGGTCCACGTCGTCGGCCCAGGAGTCCCCGTCGGGCTCGTACTCTGCGCCGCGCAGCGAGAAGTACACCTCGAAGACCGTCTCGAAGGCCTGCCAGTGGGCGTGGTGCTTCACCAGGGTGGCGGCCAGGGCGAACTTGAACGCCTCGCGGTCGTCGAGGGGCACGTGGCGCGCCGCCTCGGTGGCGTCGAGGTGCTCGGTGAGGCTGACCGGCAGCCCGGCGCGCCGCAGCTCGGCGATGAAGCCGCCGAGCAGCCCCAGCAGCGGGGAGGGCCCCGCGCCCGCGCCCCGCGCTGTCACCTGCACCGTCACCGCCGGCGACGGGCGCCCACAGAGCGCACCGCCACGACAGCCGCCGCTCAGCGCGGCAGGCCGGAGCTCCGGGCGTCGCCGGTGGAGAGCTCCTTCAGGGCCTTCTCGATGTCGCTGCGGTGCTTGAGCAGCACCTGCACGGTCTCAGCGGCCGCCTCGGCATCGACGTGCTCGACGCCCAGCAGCACCAGCGTGCGCGCCCAGTCGAGGGTCTCGGACACCGAGGGGGCCTTCTTCAACTCGAGTTGCCGCACCGAGCGGACGATGCGCGCCACCTCGTCGGCCAGGCTCTGGCTGATGCCGGGCACCTTGGTGTGTACGATCTCCCGCTCCCGCTCCAAGCCGGGATAGTCGATGTAGAGGTACAGGCAGCGCCGCTTCAGGGCCTCGGACAGCTCGCGGGTGCTGTTGGAGGTGAGAAACACCAGGGGGATCTGGGCGGCCTCGACGGTGCCCAGCTCGGGGATCGACACCTGGTAGTCGCTGAGGATCTCCAGCAGCAGGGCCTCGGTCTCCACCTCCACGCGGTCCACCTCGTCCACCAGCAGCACCACCGGGTCGGTGGCTCTGATGGCTTCCAGCAGCGGCCGGGTGAGCAGGAACTCCTCCGAGAAGATGTCGTCGGACACCTCGTCCCAGGTCTGCGACTCGGCCTGGATGCGCAGCAGCTGCTTCTTGTAGTTCCACTCGTAGAGCGCCTTGGACTCGTCGATGCCCTCGTAGCACTGCAGCCGGATGAGCCGGGCCCCGCACATCTCCGCTGTGCTCTTGGCCAGCTGCGTCTTGCCCGTGCCCGCCGGCCCCTCCACCAGCACCGGCTTCGCCAGCCGGTCGGCCAGGTAGACCACCCCGGCAATGCCCTCATCCGCGAGGTACTGCACGCCGTCGAGCCCGTCGCGCACCGCGCCGACCCCCGCGAAGCGATGACCCATGGCCGCTCAGGCTACGGGACGCCGGCGCGGCCCGGCAGCAGGCCGCTGCTGGGGCCTCCGGGAGTCCTCAGCCGCTTCGCTGGCCGGACCAGAGGCGGCGGCGCAGCGGGAGCAGCAAGTCCCGGGCGGCCGGCTGGCCGCAGAGGTTGGCCACTAGCAGGTACAGCGCCCCGGTGGCGACCAGGCAGACCGGCGCGGTCAGCAGGTGCGGCGCCCCGGACAGCGCCCGCATCAGCAGGTAGCCGACCACCCCCGCCGCCGCGGCGCCCGGCAGGAGCCGTCCCGCCAGCCGACCGAAGGGCGGGCGCAGCCCCAG
>JAPOYM010000124.1 GCA_026706565.1 bacterium | reverse complement strand
GCATGTCGCCCTTGGCGAACTCCCGCTGCACCCGGTCCTCGAAGCTGCGGATGCGCACCATCATCGCCAGGCCCGCCAGCAACGCCTCTCGGCCGACAGCCGGGAGATCCGTTGCTGCCGCCTCGGGGGCGTCGGTGCTTGTGGATGACGTGGTGCGGTCGGTGGTCATGAGCCGAGCAGCGCTTCGTGGTCCGTCGCCAGCGGGGGTCCCGTTGCTGCCGCCTCGGGGGCGTCGGTGCTTGTGGATGACGTGGTGCGGTCGGTGGTCATGAGCCGAGCAGCGCCGCGCACTCCTCGGGGGTCTCGGCGATGACCCCGATGCGGGTTCCGATCGGCGCCTCGAATCCTGGCTCGGCCTCCCGGTGGAGCCAGCCGTCAGTATCGGACTCGATCTCCATCTCCACCTTCTCGGACTCCATCAGGAACAGCGGATCGCCGATGGACACCTCGCCGCCCTCGTCCACGAGCCACTCGATGAGCGTCACGTCACCCTCGTAGATCCCCGTCTTGGGGAGGACCACCTCGAACACGGCTCAGGCGGGGATCAGCGCCGCAGCACGCTTGGCCGCCCCGGAGGATTCTGTGGGCGTCAGCGTGGATTCCGGCCTTCGCCGGAATGACGGATTGGGGCGGGATGACGGGGCTGCGGGCGGGGTGAGCGAGCGGGATGACGGGTTGGTGCGGAGCGGGGCGAGCGAGCGGGATGACGGGTTGGTGCGGAGCGGGGCGAGCGAGCGGGATGACGGGTTGGTGCGGAGCGGGGTGAGCGGGTGGGCCATCAGGCGTCCTCGGTGTGGGGGACGTAGCCCTCGAGGGGTTGGATGAGGATCCCGCCGTCGACGGGGAGCAGCACGCCGGTCACGAAGGCGGCCATGTCCGAGGCTAGGAACACGACGGCCCGCGCCACGTCGTCGGGGTCGCAGAGCCGACCCAGCGGGGTGCGTTCCACGATGCCGTCCCACTGGGCCACCACGTCGATGCCGGTCTCTTGGCCGCTGGCGATGAACTCCACCGCCCCTTCGGTCATCGCCGCACCGGGGCACACGGCGTTGATCCGTACCCCCAGCGGCGCCGCCTCCACGGCGATGGATCGGGTCATGCCGGCGATGGCGTGCTTGGAGGTGGTGTAGTGCGTCAGACCCTCCGCCGAGGTCACCATGGCATCCACCGAGGCTACGTTGACGATCACCCCCCGCCCGGCGGCGCGCATCGGTCCCAGGGCCGCCCTCGTACACAAGTAGGCGCCCCGCACGTTGATGGTGAGGATGCGGTCCAACTCGGAGACCGGCATCTCGTGCGCCAGATGGTTGGAGAACACGCCGGCGTTGTTCACGAGGATGTCCAGCGCGCCCCAGGTGCCGTGCCAGTCCGCGAAGGACTCCGAGATCGACGTCTCGTCGGTCACGTCGAGGTGCTGGGCACCGCAGGCAGCGCCGGTGCGGTCGGCGATCCGGGCGGCGGTTGCCGCGGCCTCGTCCAGCCGCACGTCGGCCACGATCACTGTGGCGCCGGCCTCGGCGAGGCGGTCGGCGATGGCGGCCCCGAAGCCCCGGGCGGCGCCAGTGACGACGGCCACCCGGCCGCCGAGGTCGGCCAGTTCGGTGAGTGGGGGGTGTTCAGCGGTCATCGATCGTTGCTCATCGGTCGGCCTCCGGATGCGAATCAGGGATCAGCGGGATCGCCTTCGGACAGCGTGGGGGGCACGGTCGGCCGGTGCGGCGGGCCGCCGAGGTGCGGGACAGCCGGACGAGCCGGCGTGCCCGAAGCATCAGTCCAGGGCCGCGGCGGCGGCGCGGGTGTGCAGGTGCGAGGTGTAGCGGCGGGCCTGCTCGAAGCGTTGGCGGACCTGGTTGGCCCGCCCCGAGGGCGCGACCTCCTGGCCGCCCTTGACGACCGTCAGCAGCCGCGAGCGGTCGCCCAGGAGGCGCACGTCCTCGTCGGGGTTCCCGTCCACCACCAGCAGGTCGGCGAACTTGCCGGGGCGCAGGGTGCCCACCATGTCCCGGTCACGGGGCGCCGCCAGCGCCGCGTTGCGGGTCATGCACAGCAGCGCTTCCATGTCACCCATGCCCAGGTGGCTCACGAACAGCTCCATCTCCCGGGTGTGCCACTCGCCGTAGGGGGTCATGGCGAACCCGGTCTCGGAGCCGGCGATGAGCGTGGCGCCGGCGGCGTGGGCCTTGGACAGGATCGCCACGGCCGCGTCCAGTTCGTGCTTCATGGCGTCGGCCACGAACCCCCGGTGCCCCGGGGCCTCCAGGCTGTTGACCAGCAGGGTCATGGCCGGCAGCAGTGGGATCTGCTTCTCCAGCACGACCTCCAGGGTGGCGGGGTCCATGTAGGAGGCGTGCATGATCCAGTCGATGCCCACGGCAGCGGCGTCGGCCACCGATTGCCGTGAGCGGGCGTGCATGGTGATCGGCCGGCACAGGCGGTGCGCCTCTTCGACCGCCACCGCGAGCTCGGCACGGCTGAATGCGGCGTACTCGGTGGTGCCGGGGCCCGAGCCGGCGATCTTGATGAGATCCACGGTGTCCTTCACCTGGTTGCGGATCTCCTGCAGCAGGTCCTCGGTGCACTGCACCAGGGCGCCGAAGGACGACTCGTGCACGTCGATCCAGCGGGGGAGCGTGTCGCCGATGCCGAGTTGCGTGGTGATCTGGCGTCCCGCGGCCGAGAACCTCGGGCCCTGAATCAGGCCGCCGTCGATGGCGTCGCGCACGGCCGGCGCGACCCCGTTGGGGCCGCCCGGGTCGCAGGCGGCGGTCACGCCGGCGAGCAGCACCTTCTCGGCGTCGATGGCGGCCCGGATGGCCCGGTACGGCGCCGGGGTGTAGATGAAGAGCTCCTCCTCGGTGCGCGGCTCGCCGAAGCTGATGTGCATGTGGCCGTCCACGAGGCCGGGGATGATCGTGGCCTCCCCGGCGTCGGTCACCGGGATGGCGGGGTCGCGGTAGGCGGCCGGAAGCTCGGCCCGGGCGCCCACCCACTCGATGAGATCGTCGCGGACCACCACAGTGGCATCGGTCAGGACCGTCTCGTCCTCGCACGGCACCACCCTGGCGGCATCGAAGCGCCGCAGGCCGTCGGAGCCTCCTGTTGGGGTGTGGGTCATCTCGCTCCTCTCACGGCGAACAGTCGCTGGATCGGTCGCACTGGTCGCCGCCGTCGCGCCAGTCGCCGTCGTCGCCATCGTCGCACCGGTCCTCCTCGTGGTACTGGAAGGGGATGACGGGGAAGTAGCGGCCCCCGATCGGCTCGCCGGGAGCGAGTCCGACCTCCTCGTCGGTGTAGTTGTACTCGTAGCGCTGCTCGCCGAGCCAGATGGTGCCGTCGGCCACGTAGCGCATGACTATCGCCCGCCGACCCCGCTCGGACAGGTTCGGTCCCGAGGCGTGCCAGGTCAGCGACGAGTGCATCGACACCTCGCCCGCGGCCAACTCCACGACCTCCACGGGCAGGCCCAGTTCGGTGGGGTCGCCGACCGCGGCGACCGACGGGGGTCGCGACTCGCGCAGGTACGGCGTGCCGGTGCCGAACACCACAGGCAGCCGCTCGCCCAGGTGCTGGCTCCCGCAGGCCATCAGCATGGCGCCGTTGTGCTGCGTGGTGTCGTCGAGGGCGACCCAGGCGGTGACGGCGTTGGGCTGGGCGAGCGGCCAGTACGAGTAGTCCTGGTGCCAGCGCAGTTCGTGGGGGCTGGGTGACTTGTTGAGGGCGTTGTCCTCGAGGAGTCGCACGCTCGTCGTGCCCAGCAACTGCGAAGCCCAGCGAGCCGTCGTGGGGTTGAACACGGCGGAGCGGAAGTCGTCGTCGATCAGCCACATGTTGAACAGGAAGTCGAAGCTCTGCGCCGTGTCGCGGGCGGCGTCACCGGCCGGGCCGCCGCCGTCGACCGACCTTCTGCCGTCAAGCGACCTTCTGCCGTCAAGCGACCTTCTGCCGTCAACCGGCTCTGCGCCTTCAAGCGACTCTGCGCCTTCAAGCGATTCGGTGTTGCCATCCTCCACGTCGGGCCATAGAGCCGGGTCCAGCAGGTCATAGCGCCGGCCGGCCTCGTCTTCCTGGCGGGTGAGGCGCCCGACCAGGTCGCGCAGAAACTCCACCTGCTCGTCGCTGAAGATCCTGCCGGGGCGGAGGTAGCCCTTGGTGTAGAAGGTGGTGATCTCCTCGGCGGTCAGCGGCGAGGTGCGCACACCGGTGGCGCTGCCCGTGCCGGGCGCGGTGGGCGCAGGCCCGCCCTGAAGCGGTCCTGCCTCCGTGCGAGCCCTCACACCTCTCCCCTCGTCGTGTCCCCTCGGGAGACTGTTGTGCAATCCACCGACAACGTCGGTCGGGCGCCGGGTCCTGGATTCCGGCCTCCACCGGAATGACGGGTCGGGGCGTCCGCCGGATTGCTCAGCAGTCTTCTAGCTGGGCAAAATCATAGTTCTATACTCCGCGCATGGCCCGAAGCGACGCCGCCGAGTTCGTCGTCCGGTCCGACACCACCCCGCCCGACGACCTCACCGGCACCGCCTTCTCGCACCTCGACGTGCGGACCTTGGTGTCCGACGCCCGCCAAGGCTCGGAGCAAGTCATGGTGGGCCGCACCGTCTATCCCGGTGGCGGCGGCACGCACGAGCACCACCTGCACCCCGACGCCGAGGAGGTCGTGATCGTGCTGTCGGGGCGGGGCTGGCACCGCGTGGGCGACGAGTACTACGAGATCGGGCCGGGCGACGTGGTCTTCGTGCCCGTCGACACCGCCCACTCGGCCGGGTCCATCGGCCCCGAGGACATGGTGATCCTCTGGGTGCTGGGCGGGGCGCCGTCGCTGGAGCGGGCCGGCTACCAGGCGGTGCCCGAACTCCCCGGCATCCCCGCGGGCTGAGCGCCCCGGCGCCTGAGGTGGCTGCTGTGGCTGTTGCTTCGGCCGCGTTCGCCGCTCCCGCCGTGGCTGCCGTGTCGGCGGGCCGCTTGGTTCCTGCCGAACCCGCCGGCGCCTGAGGTGGCTGCTGTGGACATCTCCGGGCTCTCGATCGCTCAGCTCGGGGCGCTGTACGCCGCCGGCGAGACCGACCCGTCCGAGGTGCTGTCGGCCACCCTCGAGCGGATCGACCGCCTCGACGGGGCGCTGGGTGCGTTCGCCGAGGTCACAGCCGAGCGGGCCACCGCCGAGGCGGCGGAGCGGACCGCCGAACTGCGGCGCGGCGAATCGCGGGGCCCGCTGCACGGCGTGCCGGTTGCGGTCAAGGAACTGTTCGACGTGGCGGGCGCCGTCGGTGACTACGGCTCGGAGGTGCTGGCCGGGCGGGTGTCCGATGCCGACGCCGAACTGGTGCGACGGCTGCGGGCGGCGGGAGCGGTGATCGTGGGCGTGACCCGCTCCCACGAGCTCGGCTGGGGGATCACCTCCCAGCACGCCACGAGGTCGAGCCCGCGCAACCCGTGGGACCTCGACAGGGTGCCGGGCGGCTCCAGCGGGGGGTCGGCGGCAGCGGTGGCCGCCGGCATGGTGCCCGCTGCGGTGGCCAGCGACACCGGCGGCTCGGTGCGCATCCCGGCGACCTTCTGCGGCGTGGCGGGCATCAAGCCGACGTTGGGGCGGATCAGCCGAGCCGGCGGCGCGGCGCTGGCGCCCACCCTGGACACGCCGGGCGTCGTGGCTGGCCGCGTCGAGGACCTGTGGCCGCTGCTGGCGGCGATGAGCGGCCCCCATGAGGGCGACCCTGCGACGCTGGCCGATCCGCTGCCCGCTGCTCCTGATCCCGCCTCATTCGGCCACGGGCTGGCCGGCGTCCGTGTGGGCATCGCGCCCGCGCTGCGTGGCGCCGTTCCGTGGGGCGAGGGAACGACCGCAGGCTTCGACCGCACCTGCGAGGCCCTGAGCGCAGCCGGCGCCACGCTCGTGGAGGTCGACCTGCCCGCCGCGGAGGACATGCTGGCGGCGTTCGTGCCGCTGCAGATGGCCGAGGCCTACGACGTCCACAACCGGCAGTTCGGCCTGTTCCCCGAGCGCGCCGACGACTACGGCGCCGACGTTCGGGGGCGTCTCCGGATGGCGTCCGAGGTGACCATGGGGGAGTACCTGGAGTCCCGGCGACGGCGGCTGGAGTTCATCTGGGCGTTCGATCGGGCCTTCGAGTCTCTGGACGCCCTGCTGACGCCCATCTCGGCGGTCGGCCCGTCGACGATCGACGAGCCCGACACCGTGCTGGTCGACGGCGAGCGCCGGACGCTGCGGGAAGTCGTCATGGGATTCACGGTCCCGCAGAACCTCACCGGGCTGCCGACGGTGGCGGTGCCGGTCGGCTTCGACGGCGACGGTCTGCCGGTGGGCATACAGTTCACGGCCGGGCGCCGACGCGAGGACGTGGCCGTCCGGGTAGCGGGCGCTGTCGAGCACGAGTTGGGACCCGAAGCACCCCGGGTGCCGGTCACACCGAACCAAGGGGGTTAGCAGTGCCGCACGTCCAGGTCAGCGATGAGTCGTCGTCATTCCGGCGGAGGCCGGAATCCAGAAGCGGGGGTTAGCAATGCCACACGCCACAGTCCGGGACGGGACTGACATCTACTACGAGAGCCACGGCGACGAGTCGCTGCCGACGCTGGTGCTGATCCGGGGCACCGGCGCCGACGGCACCCGCTGGATGCCGCAGGTCCGCGCCTACGAGTCCGAGGTGCGCTGCGTGATCTTCGACGGCCGGGGCGTGGGGCGCAGCGAGACCACGCCGCCGCCGTACAGCGTGGCGGGCATGGCCGGCGACACCTTCGACCTCATGGACGGCCTCGGCATCGGGGCGGCGCACCTGTCGGGCTCCTCGCTGGGCGGCGCCATCGGCCTGCGTATGGCCGTCGACGCCCCCGATCGGGTGCTGTCGCTGCAGATGCACTCGTCCTGGCTGGGCACCCACGGCTTCAGCGAGTTCTCGCTCGGGCTGCTGAAGGCGCACCTGACCAGCGGCGGGGTGGAGCACTACTACGCCGCCACGATGCCGATGCTCATCAGCCCCGGCTTCATGTCCCGCAACTTCGAGATGCTCATGAACATCCTCGACCACATGCGGGCCAACGCCGCCAGCTACGACGGCCTCCTCGGCCAGATCGAGGCCAACCTCTCCTACGACATGCGCGGCGAGGCGCAGGCGGTCTCCGCCCCGGTGCTCGTCACCGTCGGCGAGGTGGACGTCGTGCTGCCCGTGCAGTGCTCGGAGGAGATCCACGCGGCCATCCCCGGCGCCGACTTCCACGTCTTCGAAGGGGCCGGGCACCTCTCGGGCATGGAGAGCCCCGACGAGTTCAACCGCGTCACCCTGGACTGGCTGCGCAGGCACCTCTGATTCGACAGGGGGCGACTTTCCGAAAACCGCGCACGAGAGGGCATCATTGAGGCGGCAGCTCGGTGGACGTCTCAGGGTGCCCTTGGGGGCGGTCACCGACGAAGTACTGGCCGAGCTGCGCTCAGAGCAGCGAAGCCATGCCGGCGGGGGGTCGAACAGCGACGGGTGCAGCAGTGAATCAGAGGGAGGCCACCGATGAGTGACGCAGCCGAGTACCTGGTCCACATCGAGGTCGACTGGCCACCCGACGGCGACCCCGTCCGGCGTGACGAGCTCATGGCCGCCGAGCGGGCGCGCGGCCGGGAACTCGTCGAGGCGGGGACCATCCGGCGGCTCTGGCGGGTGCCGGGCCGTTGGGCCAACTGGGGCGTCTGGTGCGCCGCCTCGCCTGACGACCTCCATGCCGCTCTGGCCTCGCTGCCGTTCTTCCCCTGGCTGGACATCCAGGTGATCCCCCTGGCGCACCACCCCAACGATCCCGGCACGCATTGGGAGGCTGATGATTCATGAGGGGGTCGCTGAGACGCCGGTTGATCTTCGCACTGGTCGTCGCGCTGGCGGCCGGCGCCTGCTCCGACAGCGGCCAGCAAGTCAGCGGTGAGGGCAGCCGTCCCCTCACCGCTCCCACACCCTCGGCCGGAGCGGTCACCAGGCTCGTGGCCAATGAGGGCGGCGGATCGGGGCGGGACGGCTCTCTTGTCGTCCGACTCAGCGAGGGCAGAGCGAGCGACGGCGAGAGTCCGCCGACGGTGAGGCGAGTCGACGGCCTCGTGCTCGGCGACGAAGAGATCAGCGCGGTGCTCGATCGGCTGCCGCCGTGGGACATCGACGACAGCGACGAGGCCGACTTCAACCGCCCGGCCGAGTCGCTGCCCCCGCCCCGCACCGGCAGGACCGTCGATCAGCCGTTCCCGGCCGGGCCGGATCTCGCGGCGCCGGTCACCGCTGCCGGGCCGCTGGAGGTCCTGCGGGCGCAGCCCGAGGGTGAGGTGGGTATCGCCCCCTTCATCAGCATCACCTTCAACCAGCCGATGGCGCCGCTGGCCACAGTCGGCCGACTCGACGACCTCGACGTTCCGGTGAAGATCACGCCGCCGCTGCCGGGCCGCTGGCAATGGATCGGCACCCGGACCCTCCGTTTCGAGCACGACCCGCAGATCTTCGACCGCTTGCCGATGGCGACGAGCTACACCGTCGAGGTCCCTGCGGGCACCGAGTCGCAGACGGGCGGCGAACTGGCCGAGACGTTCCGCTTCGAGTTCGAGACCCCGCCGCCCAGCGTGGTGCGGCTCATCCCGGACTACGGCCCGTTAGGGCTGAAACAGGTCTTCCTCGCCGTCTTCGACCAGCGGGTCGAGCCCGCCGCGGTGCTCGAGGCCATCACACTCCTCGCCGACGGCGAAGAGCGCGGACTGCGTCTCGCCAGTGCCGCCGAGATCGAGGCTGACGAGTACATCAGCAACCGAGTCGGTTGGGAACTCGAAGGCACCTGGGTGGCGTTCCGACCGGTCTTGCCGCTCGAGCCCGACTCAGCGATCAAGATCACCGTCGGCCCCCATGTGCCGTCGGCCGAGGGCCCGAACACAAGCGGGCGCTCGTCGAGCGCCGAGGCCTGGACTTACGCGCCTTTGCGGGTGGAGAGAACGAATTGCTCCCGCTGGTCCTGCCGGCCGGGCAGTCACCTGGAGGCTTACTTCAACAACCCGCTCGATGCCGCGACGGTGGACGCGGCCGACATCTCTGTGACGCCGGAGCTCCCCGGCGCTGTGGTCTCGGTCTTCTACGACTCGATATCCATCGACGGTCCCACGATGGGCGGCGCCGTCTACAAGGTGGTGATCCCCGCGGCGGTGGGCGACGTGTTCGGTCAGACCTTGGGAGAGCCCGAGACCGTCGAGTTCGAAATCGACGAAGCGACACCCCTGATCTGGTCCATGGGCGGCGGGTTCGTCACGGTAGACCCGCTGGGGGCGAGGCAGACGGTTCCGGTGATCGTGCGCCAGTGGGAGGAGCTCCGGGTACGCCTCTACACCGTGGAACCGGACGACTTCCCGTCGTACCTGGACTTCATGTCTCGCATCCGTTCTCGACCCACCCCGACAGTCTCCGGCGCACCGTGGCCTCTGGCGGCAGATCGGACAGTGCGCACAGGGATCCGCGACGACGCCCTGACCGAGGTCCCCATCGATCTTTCCGGCGTTCTCGGCGGCAGGCACGGTCACCTGGTCATGGTCGTCGAAGGCGCCGGAAGGCTGGCCGAGACCGCGGACCCCTATCGAAGCGGCGGGGTGGTCACCTGGGTCCAGGACACCGACATCGGCGTCGACCTCGTGGAGGACGGCCTCGACGTTGTGCTGTGGACCACTGATCTGCGCTCCGGCGACCCGCTGGCCGGCGTGGAGATCCGACTCGGAGACCGGGACCCGCCGCTGGTCACTGACGCCGACGGCCTCGCCCGCGCCGCGACCGGTGCGGACGGATTCGACGGGATCGTCGCCTCGCTGGGGGATGACCGGGCGCTGAGCCCGGTGCGCGCCTGGGAGTCGCTGGAGGATCAGATGATCTGGTACACCGCCGATGACCGGGGCATGTACCGACCCGGGGAGACTCTGCACCTGAAGGGATGGGTCCGGCACCTCGACCTGACCGGAGACGGCGACCTCGAGTTCCTCCCGCCCGGACAGCAGATCAGCTATCGGGCCGTCGGACCGTCCGGCAACGAGCTCGGCAGCGGTGAGGTCCGTATCGACGAGCACGGGGGCTTCGATCTCGCCATCGCTTTGAGCGAGGGGGCGAACCTGGGCTGGGGCCGGATCGAGTTCGGGCGCCCGGTCGCCGCCGGCGACGGCGAACCGTCGCGCCCCGAAGAGCACTTGGACGCAGGGGTGGGCGTGGTCCGGCCCTCGAGCGCCGCCGACGTCGTGGCGCACACCCACACCTTCGAGGTGCAGGAGTTCCGCCGGCCCGAGTTCGAGGTGGAGGCGCGAGTCGAGTCGGCCGGCCCGCACTTCATCGACGAGCCGGCGGTGGTGGCGGTCGATGCCCGCTATTTCTCCGGCGGCGCCCTGCCCAACGCCGAGGTGAACTGGTGGGTCACGACGCGGCGAGGGTCGTACGCCCCGCCCAACTGGAGCGACTTCTCCTTCGGCGTCTGGCGGCCGTGGTGGCACTACTACGAAGACTGGTACTGGTCGTCGGAGTCTGAGGAGTTCACCGGGACGACCGGCGCCGACGGCAGCCACTACCTGCGCATCGACATCGAAGACGATGGCGAAGCTCTGCCGGTGGCGGTGACCGCCGAGGTGGCGGTGGTCGACGTGAACCGCCAAGGGTGGTCATCGTCGACGGACTTCTTGGTCCATTCCGCCGACCTCTATGTGGGTCTTCGGTCCTCCCGCGCCTTCGTCAGGGCTGGCGACGGGATCGACATCGAGGCCGTCGTCACCGACCTCGACGGCAACCCCGTTGCGGGTCGCCCCTTCGAGATGACCGCCGAGCGCCTCGTCTGGCGTCACGTCGACGGCAAGTGGGTGGAGGTTGCCCTCGACTCCGAGACGTGCGAGCCCGTCTCCGGGCCGGCGCCGGTGGCTTGCGAGTTCGCCGCCGGCGCTGGCGGCCGCTACCGGATCGCGGCCCGCGTCGTGGACGACTCGGGGCGCGCCAATCGCAGCGAGCTGACCCGCTGGGTCAGCGGCGCCAAGGAAGGCGTACCGAGGCGGAGCGTCGAACTCGAGGACGTTGAACTCGTGCCCGACTCTGAGACCTACGCCTCTGGGGACACAGCGGAGATCCTCGTCGGCTCCCCCTTCGCCTCGGCCACGGGCCTGCTGACGGTCGTTCACAGCCGGATCATCGAGACCCGGACCTTCGAGGTCACCGACCACGCCGCAGTCCTCGAGGTGCCGATCACAGACGGCCACGTGCCCGAACTCAAGCTGCGGGTGGACCTCGCGGCGGTGACCGCCCGGACCGCAGACGACGGCGCCGTCCTCACCGGCGTGCCGGCGCGCCCCGCCCACGCCTCAGGGGAGATCCTGCTGCGGGTCCCGCCCGTGCAGCGGACTCTGGAGGTGGTGGCCACGCCGGCGTCGGCGGTCTTGCAGCCGGGCGCTCCCACGAGCGTCGCCGTGGAGGTCAACGACGCCGCCGGCGAGCCGGTCGAGGGGGCCAACGTCCTGCTCATCGTCGTGGACGAGGCGGTGCTGGCCCTCTCGGGCTACGAACTGATCGATCCCATCGAGGTCTTCTACCGCCAGCGGGCCGCAGTCTTGAGCGCAGTGCGAGGCCGGGACACGATCCTGCTCGAGAACCCGCAAGGGCTGGACGACGAGATCGAGGACGAGATCGAGGTGGAGGACTTTGCCGCTGAAACGCGCGCCCAGGCTGACGCAGCAGTCAGCGCTGCTGCGGCCGCAGCTGGCGCCGGTAGCGGACTCCTGGTCGCGGTCCGCGAGGACCTCGACGCTCTGGCGCTGTTCGACCCCGACGCGGTGACCGACGCCGCCGGCAGGGTCATCGTCGAGTTCGATCTGCCCGACAACCTCACCCGCTACCGGGTCATGGCCGTGGCGGTCCACGGCGCTGACCGCTTCGGCGCGGGCGAGTCGGCCATCACGGCGCGGCTGCCGCTGCAGGTTCGGCCCTCGGCGCCCCGGTTCTTGAACTACGGCGACCGCTTCGAGTTGCCGGTTGTGGTTCACAA
>JAPOYM010000104.1 GCA_026706565.1 bacterium | reverse complement strand
TCGACCCCGTCGAGGTGCGCCGCCGCGTCGGCATGGTGTTCCAGAAGCCGAACCCGTTCCCGAAGTCCGTCTTCGACAACGTGGCCTACGGGCCGCGCATCGCCGGCTCGGTCCCCAAGAGCGAACTTCCCGACGTCGTGGAGGCCTCGCTGCGCCGGGCCGCGCTGTTCGACGAGGTCAAGGACCGCCTCAAGGACTCGGCCATCGGCCTCTCCGGCGGCCAGCAGCAGCGCCTCTGCATCGCCCGGGCCATCGCCACCAACCCCGACGTGCTGCTCATGGACGAGCCCTGCTCGGCCCTCGACCCGATCTCCACGGCGCACATCGAAGAGCTCATGCACAACCTCAAGGAGGAGTACACCATCATCATCGTGACCCACAACATGCAGCAGGCGGCCCGCATCTCGGACCGCACGGCGTTCTTCACCGCCGACGTGGACGCCGACTCGAACTCCCGCTACGGGCTGCTCGTGGAGTTCGACACGACCGAGAAGATCTTCTCCAACCCGTCTGACGAGCGCACGGAGAACTACGTGACCGGCCGCTTCGGCTGAAGCGGCCCGCGCCAGTACCGAGCCGCCGGTCCGCACGCCAGGAGGTGCCGCAATGGTCGAGAGTCTCCGCAAACCCTTCGCGGACCAGCTCGAGGAGGTCCGGGTCGGGTTGATCCGCATGGCCGGCTTGGTCATCGAGTCGATCCCTCGCTGCACCGAGGCCCTGCTCACCAGCGACTTGGCGGCGGCGCAGGAGATCATCGACGCCGACAACATCCTGGACGACGCCTCCTTGGCGCTCGAGCACCACTGCCACCAGTTGCTCGCCCTGCAGCAGCCCATGGCGGGCGACCTGCGGGCGATCATGGCGGCACTGTCGATCAACTACGAGTTGGAGCGATCGGGCGATCTGGTGGAGAACATCGCCAAGGCCATGCGGCGCGTCTACGGCACCGACTTCGGTCCGCGCCTGCGCGGCCTCATAACCCAGATGAGCGAGGAGGCGACCAGGCTCATGCGCTTCGCGGTGGACGCGTACGCCGACGGCAACACGGGCCTCGCCGTCGCCCTCGACGACATCGACGACCGCTTGGACCGGCTGAACCACCAATGCCTCGCCATGATCGTGGGCGAGGAGGGCCGAGAGATGGGTGACCTCGTCTCGGGGGTGCAACTCGCCCTGATCGCCCGCTACTACGAGCGGATAGGCGACCACGCGGTCAACATCGGCGAGCGGGTGCGCTACATGGTGGACGGTTGGCGTCCGCCGCAATCGGAGGAGATTATGGCGGAACTGCTGTCCGACACCGGCGGCGAAGGGCGGGGCGGCTAGCCGATGAGGGTCCTGGTCACCAACGACGACGGCATCGAGGCGCCCGGACTCGGGGCGCTAGCGCGGTGCGCCTCGCAGGCCGGCCACGACGTCTTCGTTGTGGCGCCGGCGCGCGAGATGAGCGGCACCGGGGCTTCCATGGGCGCCCTGGCGCTGCACTGCCCGATCGAGTTTCGTCGCCGGCGCCTGCCGTCGCTGGACGGCGTCGAATCCCATGCCGCGGAGGCGACGCCGGCCGCCTGCGCCATCTTGAGCTGCCTCGGCGCCGTCGGCGAACCCCCCGACCTGGTCCTCTCGGGCGTGAACGCCGGGCTGAACGTCGGGCGCTCGGCACTGCATTCGGGGACCGTCGGCGCCGCCCTCGCCGCAGCCGCTTGGGGCGCGAAGGGGATAGGCGTCAGCACGCCGACCGGCCACGGCTGTGTGCATTGGGACACGGCAGCCTCCGTGGCGGTCGATCTCGCCGGATGGTTCATGGCCGAGTGCGAACTGCGGGCTCTGAACCTCAACGTGCCGAACGTGCCCCGAGCTGCTCTGCGAGGTGTGCGCTGGGCCCCGCTGGCGCCGGTCGGGGCGATCCGCAGCGCCATCGTGGGGGTCGCCGAGACCGCCGACGGTGAGGGCTTCAATGTGCTCACCGACCACGAGGCCACCGATCCCGCCGCGGCGCCGTCCGGATCCGACCGGGCCCTCGTAGCCGGCGGCTGGGCGACGCTGACCGGTCTGGGGGGACTTGCCGAGCAGATCCCCGCCGACGCATCGAGCAGCGAGCGGCTGCTCGACAGGCTGCTGTCCGACGAGGCCCCCGGCGGAGGGGTCGCGCCGTCGGCCCAGTCGAGGCTGCGGTGACTGTCGCCGTCGCGGTCCTGGCCGCGGTGCTCGCGGTCGTCGCCGCGATCGGCGGGCGGCTCATCGTCCGCATCGAACCGTCTGACCCGGAACGGATCGTGACCGTCCGGGGTGTGGGGTACAAGTACGCTGAACCCGCCGCATCCGCGGCCTGCAAGGCGGGCGGCTAGGGAGGAAGCCATGTCCACGGCCGGCGGCTGGTCCCCGGTACGCGAGCCGCGCGACCCCCGATCAAGGGCTGACGCTCCCCGAACGGCGACACCCTTCGTGCGGCTGGCGCGGGTGCATGCGCTCTCTGCCGCAGGCGACGCCACAATCGCCGTGGCGCTCGCCGACTCGCTGTTCTTCTCCGTCGAGGCGGACGCGGCGCGGTCCAGCGTGCTGCTGTACCTCTTCCTCACGCTGACCCCCTTCGCCCTCGTGGCGCCTCTCATAGGACCTGCGGTAGACCGGGCGCCGGGCGGCCGGCGCCTGCTGATCGTGCTGCTGAACGCCGGTCGCGCCCTCACCGCCTTCTTCATGATCGGCAACATGGACTCGCGCCTGCTGTTCCCCTTGGCGTTCGCCGTGCTGGTGCTCGGCAAGGGGTACGCCGTAGCGAAGGCGTCCATCGTCCCCGTCACGGTGCGCACCGAACACCAACTCGTCAACCGCAACTCCCGGTTGGCGGTCCTCAGCGGCGTCGGCGGTCTCGCCGGCGGCGTCCCCGCCTGGCTCATCGGGCGCTACGCCGGCGCCGACTGGGTCCTGGGCGTGGCGACCGGCGTCTTCCTGGGCTCGTGCCTGCTCGCTTTCCGGCTGCCCCCGGCCGAGGTGGCGCGCCGGCCCAGCGCGGATCAGGCCGGCTCGGCAGCCGCGGAGATCCGAGGTTTCGGGATACGCCTGGCCGCCTCAGGCACGGCGATGCTCCGCGGCGTCCTGGGGTTCATGACGTTCCTGGTGGCCTTCGGACTGCGCGAGGACGCGATCTGGCAGGTGTACCTCGTCGGCGCGTTCGCCATGATCGGCACGCTGGGCGGGTCTGCGGCCGCGGCTCGGATGAGCGCGGGCGCGCGCGAGGAGTCGATCCTGCAGATGATGCTCCTAGTGCCGGCCGCGGTGTGCCTGCTGGCGGTCTGGGACGGCGGCCTGAAGGGGGCGATCGCCGTGGCGCTGGTCGTCGGATTGGCGGCAGCGGCCGGCAAGGTGGCGTTCGACTCGGTGGTGCAGCGCGATGCTCCGAACGCCGACTACGGCCGGAGCTTCGGTCGGTTCGAGACCCGGTTCCAGCTCTCCTGGGTGGTCGGCTCGGCGCTTGCGGTGGTCCCGATGTCGCTGCGGATCGGCTTCATCCTCATCACGCTGGCGCTGTCGGTCGCGGCGATCCTGCATCTGGTGGGCGCGAAGAACGTCAGCCGCGGCAAGCCGCCTCCGAGCCTGCCGCGTCACCTGCCGGGGCGGGGGCCTCGCAGGGCGCCCGGAGGCCCGCGCCAGGGAGGGGGCCCGGCTCAGCGGCCGGAGTCGGGCCGGTCGCCGGGGCCTTCCCGACCGCCGCGGCCCTCGGGGCTCTCGTAGACCTCCAAGCGGGCCAGCCACAGTCCAGGGGCGTCGACCTCGTTGGGGGTAGGCCAGTTCTCGGCCGCGTGCCACAGGCGGCCGAGTCCGTCGGCGCCTGCCCGCTCGGTCACGCCCTGCACGAAACGGGCGCCGCGCGCCGACGCCTCGGGCCCGGCGTCCACCCCCAGGAAACGGGCCAGCCGCCGAGCCTCGCCCGGCGGGGAGAGGCGCCGCCGCCGGAACGCCTCCCGGACGGGGCTGGCCGAGCCGAGCAGCTGCGCGCAGGCCCGGTCGGTCGTGGCGTCGACGAAGCCCCCCAGCACTGCCACGAAGTCCGCCAGATCCTCGGCCAGGGCCTCTTGGCGCTCCGAACGCGTCGCCCCCAGCAGCATCTCCGGGTGCCCTAGCAGCGCGGGCATCTCGCCCATCGCCTCGCCGGCGTCGAAGTCTGCCAGCTTCTCCTGCAACGACTCGGCGATCTTCTCGGGGTTCATCTCGAAGCCGCCGGCGAACTGCGCGAGGAGGTCGGTCATCCGCCCGCGCACCGATGCCACACCCAAGACGGCGTTGCAGACGAGGGAGTGGACGCAGACCCACAGGCAGGTGTCGTCGCGCGGCAAGTTCCAGGCCCGCGCGAAGGCACTGATGTTGGGCTCGACCAGAAGGAGCCGGTCGCTGCGGACGCGGGGGAGCGCCACGTCGTGGCTAGCGAGGGCCACCCGCGCCAAGTGCCCGGTCAGCGAGCCGGCCGTCATGTCCGCCAGCAGCGGCGCCAGCGGTTCCATCATGCGGCGCAGCAGCGCCTCCGGAGTCTCCGGTGAGGACGCGGGGTCTGTCTCCTCCCGAGTGGCTGTGAGCCCCTCGGCGAGTTGACCGAAGAGCGGACGCCAGTCGCGCAGGGTGTGCTGCGCCCAGCCGCTGCGGTTCACGACCGAGACGTCTACGGCGCGGCGGTCAGGGGTGATCGGCAGGCCGGTCGCCGCCTCCGCCGCAAGCTGGGCGACGCCCGCCAGCTCGCTGAAGGCGATCCGGTCGGCGGGCGCGCACTGGGGCTCGCCGCCGCCGTCGGCGGCCACCGCGACGGCGAGCTGCTCCGCGGCTTGGCGGCTCACCGCGGGCGAGCGGAGCAGCCTGGTCAGATCCCCGATGAGGGGCCAGCCGCCGAGAGGATCGTCCCCGGCGGGCTCGGCGGGGTCGTTGCCGAAGGGCGGGTCGGGCGCCACGACTGCATCGTAGATGGAGGTCGGCGCCGTTACCTTGGAGATCTGCATGAGTGATGTCACGAACCCCGCCTCCGGGCGCGGTCACCCGCATCGGTCCGGGCCGCCGCTGGTTGTGGCCATTACCGGGGTCGCCGGCTCCATCGGCTCGCGGCTGGCGGCTCTGTTGGCGGCCCGCGCCGGCGAGGTCCGGGTCGTCGGCGTCGATGTGCAGCCCCTCCAGTCGGACCTCGGCGCTGATCTGCGGCGGGGCGACCTCCGCACCGACGACGTGGCGGCGCTGCTCGAGGGCGTCGATGTCGTCGCCCACCTAGTCTCGGCCTTCGACCCTCGCCGCGACGGGCTGGAGTCGGCGGGCCTCGACGTCGAGATCGTGCGCCGTCTGCTGGCCGCCGTCCCCGAGGCTGGAGTGTCCGCTGTGGTCCTCGTGTCCAGCGCGATGGTCTACGGCGCCTGGCCCGACAACCCGGTACCGCTGGAGGAGGACTCGCTGCTGCGGCCCAACCCCGGGTTCTCGTTCGCGGCGCACAAGGCGGAGGTGGAACGGCTGGCCGCCGAGTGGCACGCGGAGAATCCCGGCGTCCGGCTCGCTGTCCTGCGGCCCGTGACCGCGGTCGCACCGGGCGAGAGCAGTTGGGTGGCCCGCATCCTGCGCGCCTCGGTGACCGTGGCCGCCGGTGACGACGATCCTCCGGTTCAGTTCCTGCACCTGGACGACCTCGCCGCGGCGGTGGAGTCGGCGGTCCTGGGCGACCTGTCCGGCGCGTACAACGTGGCGCCCGACGGCTACGTCTCGGCGGGCGACCTGCGGCAGTTGAGCGGCACCGTGCGGGGGCTGCGGGTGCCGCCGCAGGTGGCGTCCTGGCTGGCGCGTTTCCGCTGGCGCTGGCGCTTGGCGCCCACCCCGCCCGGCGTGGTCCCCTACACGCGGTTCCCGTGGGTCACCTCGAACGCCCGACTGCGCGCCGCCGGGTGGCAGCCGCGGCACAGCAACGAGGAGTGCTACATCGACGCGCACCACGCCAAGCCGTGGGCCATCACGACCTCATCGGTGATGCAGCGCCGCTCGCTGACCGTGCTGGCCGCCGCCGGGGCGGTCGCCCTGGGGATCGCGATCGGCGTGATGGCGCGGGCTCGCCGCGCTGGTCGGGGCGCCGCGAACGCTCTGCCGGGGAGATGAATCAATCCACCCGCCGCGGGAAATATCCTTGATCTGTGCGATCGCCCGCCGGTGACACATGGGTCGGCCTCTTCGACACGCCGTTGCCGCTGGATGCGGCGGTGGCGTGGGCGAACCGGCCGCACTGCGGCGCCGTCGTCGTGTTCTCCGGCAACGCTCGCGACAACTCACCGGAGCGTCCCGGCGTCTACGAGTTGACCTACGAGGCGTACGAGGCCGAGGCGGAGCGCCGCCTCGCGGCGGTGGCGCGCCAGGCGCGCGGCCTGTGGCCCGACGCGGCGCGTCTGGCGTTGCTCCACCGGGTCGGTACCCTGACGGTCGGGGAGTCCGCGGTCGTCGTCGTGGCCTCTGCGCCGCACCGCACCGATGCGTTCGGTGCGGCCCGCTTCTGCATCGACGCGTTGAAGGCCACTGTCCCGATCTGGAAACGCGAGAAGTGGTCCGGAGGCGAGAGCTGGGGGCGAGAGGCCCAGCACCTGTCGGAGATCGAGGAGTACGCGCAGCGGGCACACCCGCTGTAGGAAGGCGCGGGAGAGGCGACGAGTGGCTGGTGTGATCTTTCTCTTCGTGGCGGTCGGCGTCTGCCTGGTCGGCTTCCTGGCGCTCTGGCTGAGGCACCGGGACCGCACGACGTTCACGTCGGACATGGACCGCTTCGACGCCGAGATGTCGGCGATCCGGCCGCCTTCCGGCGGGCCCCAGCGGCGCCGTCGCCGGTAGCCGGCCATGGCACGCGCCCTCGCGATAGACCTGGGAACCGCCAACACGCTGGTCTATTCCCCCGGTCAGGACATTCTCTACCGCCAGCCGACGGTCATCGCCCTGCACCGGCAGACCGGCGAAGTCCTTGCCATGGGCTCGGAGGCCTGGCGCATGATCGGCCGGACCCCTAGCTACATCGTGGCCCACCGGCCCTTGCGCAGCGGCGCCATCACCGACTTCGACATGACCGAGCAGATGATGCGCGCCATCTTCCATCAGATAGGGGTGAACCGCTTCAATCGCCCTCGGGTGGTGATCTGCGTGCCCTCGGCGCTCACGCTCGTGGAGATGCGGGCGGTGAAGCTGGCGGCGCGCCGAGCCGGCGCCGGCAACGTCCTGCTGATGGAGCAGCCGATCGCCGCGGCTCTCGGCGCCAACCTGCCGATCGACAGGTCGGTGGGGAACCTCATCGTCGACATCGGCGGCGGGACTACCGAGTCGGGGCTGATCTCCCTGGGCGGCGTGGTCGCCCTCGAGGCGGAACGCGTCGGGTCCTTCGCCGTGGACGACGCCGTGCAGAGCTACCTCAGGGCCAAGTACGACATCGCCGTTGGGGAACAGACCGCCGAGAGGATCAAGGTGACCATCGGGTCCGCCTTGGACGTCGGTGAGGACACCGAGATGCAGGTGCGCGGCCGGCGGGTCTCGTTGAGCGCGCCGGAGGTCATCACGCTCAGCTCCGGGGAGATCCGCGAGGCCATCGCCGCCCCGCTGCGGGCGATCCTCAACTCCATCTTGAACTGCGTGTCCAACACGCCGCCGGAGTTGGCCAACGACATAGCGCGCCGCGGGCTCTACCTGACCGGCGGGGGCGGCCTGCTCAGCGGAATCGACCAGCGCATCGCCAACGAGGCGGGCGTCCCGGTGCGGCGCGTGGACTCCCCCTTGGAGTGCGTGGTGCGCGGCGCGGGACGGTCGCTCGAGGCGCTGGACCTGATGCGCGGGATGTTCGTGGACATCTCCGACGGCGAGTGATCCGCCCCCCGCCCGGCGGGGGAGGCGCCCGACCGCTCCGGGCTGCGGCACACTCCTAGCGAAGATCCTCCGCGGCTTGGCGCACCTGCCGGTCACGGTCGCCTGCTGCCCGTTCGAGGGCCTCGTCGACCTCCGGGCCCGAGAACGCGGCCAGGGCGACGACGGCCCGCCGGCGCACCGTGGCCCGGTCGGCGGTGGCGGCGAGGACGGCAGCCAGACCCGCCTCGTGGCCGATGGATCCGAGCGCGGCCACCGCAGTCTCCCGGCACTGAGCCTCCCGATGGCCCGTCGCCAACTCGCACAGGCGCGACACGACGCCGGCATCGGGCGAGGGCCCCTCTCCGCAGGCCCAGGCGGCGGCCTCGACCACGCGCGGGTCGTCGTCGGACAGGGCCTCCCGGAGGTCGACGTCGCTGCGGCCGGCGGAGAGTTCCGCGGCGCGGGCGCGCACCTCCGCCTCGGGGTCCGCCAAGGCCGCGCGCAGCGAGGCGCTGTCCAGGGCCCCCAGGCGGTCCAGCGCGCTCAGCGCCGCGCACCGCACCGCCGGCTGCGGGTCGTCGAGGCCGCCCCGTGCCCCGGCCTCGTCGCCGGCGAACCCGCTGAGGGCCACGGCGCGGCGTCGCCGCAGAGTCACAGGATCCGCCGGGCGGCGCTCGGTCACGGGGTCCCCGGCGCGGTCTCGGCGCCGCCGCTCACCCGATGAGGGCCTCGAGGACGATGCCGCCCACGAAGGCCACGAACCCCACCAGGGCGGCGAGGAGGAGGCCGAGGGCGCCGATGAGCGCCAGGAGCGCGGCGGCGGCGCCGAGCCTCTGCCACCAGCGGAACCCTGCGCCGGGTCCGTGGCGGGCGCGCTGGGCGCGGAATGGGTCCCGCCGGCGGCCCGCGGACGCCTCGCTGGGAGGTTCCGCCCGCTCGCTGCGAGGCGGACGCCCTAGCTTGGAGGCCCAGCCCCAAGGTCCGGTGGCGAGGTGAGCGGTGGCCGGCGAGAACACAGTGGACATCACGCTACCGAGCCGGCGGCGTCGGTTCGGCCATCGGCCCCGCCGGGGGGGCGCGGAACGCGGCGGGGGGCCCCGGCGGCGCCTCCGGGCGGTCCGGTCGCGGGCGGCGGCGCTGCGCCGGCTGGGGCTCAGGGGCTCTGCGGCCGGCTTGTGGCGCCTAATCCGGAGGAATCCCCGGAAGGCGATCTGGATCGGCGCAGCGCTGGGGTTCGTCGTGGCGGCCCTGCTGGTCCTGACGTTCGTCTCCGCCCCGTACTACGCGCTGTACCCGGGCGACGTGTACTCGGCCACCGGCGCGGTGTCCTCGGAGAGCGAGACCACCTACGAGCCGATGAGCCTCATCGGATTCGTCACGGTGTCAGCGCAGCGGACCGACACGCTGTGGCAGTGGCTGGGCGCGTACTTCGACGGTTCCGCCGCGCTCCAACACGAGGATGTCTTCAACCGGGGGATGTCGCCGCAGGAGCGCCGCAACACCGACGCCCGCCTGATGACCCGTTCGCAGGACGTCTCGGTGTACGTGGCGCTGCGCGCCCTGGGCTACGAGCTTCCCGGCTCGGAGGTAGTCGTGAGCGGGCTGATCCCCTGCATGCCGGCCGCCGACCACATCGCCGTCGGCGACGTGATCACAGGGGTTGCCGGCGAGCCGGTGTCGGAGTCCTCGGAGGTCTCCGCGGCGGTGCGGAGCCGCGCCCCCGGCGAGGTCGTGGAGTTCGGGATCCGGCGGCAGGGCGAGACCGAGGCTGCGCTCGTTCGCATCCGGCTGGGGTCCAGCGCGGACGAGTGCATCGAAGCCGAGACTCGCACGTCCCTGGCCGACGAGCGCCCGCTGCTGGGGGTGATCCTGGGGAACGACGTCGGAGATCTGGGTGTGGACATCGACTTCGCCACCGGCGACATCGCCGGCCCGTCGGCCGGTCTGGCGTTCTCCCTGTCGGTCGTGGACCTTCTGACGCCCGACGAGCTGACCGAGCAGCCTGTGGCGGTCACGGGCACGATCTCGCCGGAAGGGACGGTGGGCAGCGTCGGCGGCATCGCCCAGAAGGTGCGGGCGGCGGAGCGCCGCAACTTCCGCCTGATGCTGGTGCCGGCGGGCCAGTACGACGAGGCGGTCGCCGCCGCCGGGGACGCCCTCGAGATCGTGGAGGTCTCCTCGATGGCCGAGGCGATCGGGGCGGTCGCGCCCGACTGGTCCCCACCGGAACTCTGAGCCCGTCCGCTAGCGCCGGTGCCCGGCCGCCGCCGGTGAAAGCCATACGATTGGTCCTGCTAGGCGAATGACCCGGCCTGGAGATTGACTCGGTGAGGAGTTACACCCGGTGAGGAGTTCGAGGCAGCCGCTGTGACGAAGCAAGGACCGCACTCGCCGCCCGACGGCCCGTTGAGCGCCGAGCAGGTGGCTCGAAAGGAGTTCCCGCCAGCCCGCAAGGGTTACGACCGGGCAGAGGTGCGGGCGTTCTTGGAGTCCGTGGCCGCGGCGCTCGAGGCGGCGTCGGAGCGAGTCGTCGAGCTCGAGCGCCGGCTGGCGCGCGCCGCGGCGGCTTCGGGACCGGCGGAAGGAGTCGAGGAGGTCGTGCTGGAAGCTGTCTCGGCGGAGGCGTGGCGCGACGAGGTGCTGGCCGATCTGGACCGGCGTCGCCGCGAGTTGAACGCCGAGGTGGTGCGCTTGCGCGCCGGCCGCGACCGCCTGCGCGCCGATCTTGAGGCGGTGGTGAGCGACGTCGTCGAGCACGTGCGGCGCCTCGACGGCTCGCTGCAGGCGGCGCGCACCGCCGCCGACCTCGAAGGGCAGAGGAGCCACTCTGCCGCCGCCCTCAGCGCCGAGGAGAGGCGCGCCGAGCTCGAGGCGGCGCGTCTGGCGGGGTTCGTGTCGGTCTCCTCGCCGCCGACTGAGCCCGGAGACACCCCGGGGGCGGGATCGGTCAGCGTGGAGGAACCCGCGCCCGACCGCCGCGGCGCCGACGCCCTCTTCGCCCGGCTTCGTGCCGAGCGCACAGGCGATCCGGTCGCCGGCAGCGACGGCGCGGCGCACGCCGACGCTTAGGGGCGCTCCCCGAGCCGGCCGGCGGCTTCGCCCCGCCGCCAGCGGGCCGAAGCCGGGCAAACCCGACCGTCGGCAGTAGGCTGCCGGCCATGTCGATGTCGGGACCGGGAGCGCCGCGCGGCCCGCGCACGCCGGCGAAGCCTCCGCGGTCCCGCCGCCTTCGCTGGAGTCTGTTCCTAGCGATCGGCGCGGTGATCATCGTGCTGGTGTCGCTGCGCGGCGCGGCCAGCTTCTACACCGACTACCTGTGGTTCGACGCGCTGGGCCAGGCCGATGTCTGGCGCACGATCATCCTCTCCCGCGTCGTCTTGGCGCTGATCTTCATCGCCGTCCTCTTCGTGCTGCTCTACGGCAACCTCACCATCGCCGACCGCATGGCGCCCGCCCAGCGCCCCCGCGGCCCCGAGGAGGACGTGCTCGCCCGCTATCACGCCTCGGCCGGGCAGCGTCCGCGCCTGATGCGCCTCGCGGTGACGCTCCTGTTCGCCCTGCCTATCGGCGCCGGTGCGTCGGACCAGTGGGAGGAGTGGCTGCTGCTCACCAACAGCGTGGACTTCGGCATCTCCGACCCCATCGACGCGTTCTGGTTCGGCAACGACGTCGGTTTCTACGTCTTCCAGCTGCCGTTCTACACCTACATCGTGAACTGGTTGTTCAACGTCGTCCTGCTCACCTTCTTCATCACGGCCATCGCCCACTACGTCAACGGGGGGATCCGCTTCCAGAAGAAGGGGGAGCGTGTCACACCGCAGGTGAAGGCGCACCTCTCGGTGCTGCTCGGGGCGCTGGCCCTCATCAAGGCCGCTGACTATTTCCTGGGGCGCTACGAACTGACTACGTCGACCTCCGGCGCAGTGGACGGTGCCACGTACACCGACCTGAACGCGCGGCTGCCCGTCCACTGGCTGCTCATCCTGATCTCGCTGCTCTCCTTCGTCCTGCTGATCGTGAACATCCGGCTGAAGGGCTGGGTCCTGCCCACCCTGGCGGTCGGCCTCTGGGCCTTCGTGGCGATAGTGATGGGGGGCATCTACCCGCTCATCATCCAGCGTCTGCGGGTCGAGCCCGCGGAGTCCACTCGCGAGCAGGAGTACATCGAGTACAACATCGCCTCCACGCGCCTGGCCATGGGGCTCG
>JAPOYM010000168.1 GCA_026706565.1 bacterium | reverse complement strand
GGAGCGTGCTGCGTGATCCACGGGCAGCGCCGGCCGGGTGGCGAGAGTCCTGGATCCCGGCTTTCGCCGGAACGATGAGAGAGCTTGCTGCGTCACTCATGCGGGAGCCTCCACGGTGGCGCAGGCTCGGCGGGCGGCGGCGGCCACGATGGCGTCGTCGGCGGGGTCTACCGTGCGGAGGTCGAGGTAGGTGCGCTGGCCGGCGACGCGGGCGATGACCGGGACCTCGTTGCCGCGCAGGGCCGCGGCCCGGTCGCCGTCGAGGACGACGCCCGCCGAGGGGATCTCGACGCCCGGCAGGGTGCCGCCGCCGGTGGTTGCCGCCATGTCGCACACCTCGCCGACGCCGAGTGCCGCGGCGCGGGCCCGCAGTTCGGTGACCGGACGTGTGGCCATGCGCCAGAAGGGGATGTCGTCGCCGCGCCGGCGGAGATACGTGAGCGCCAGAGACTGCAACTCGGCCAGCACCAGGCCGCCTGCCCGGAACGCCCGGGCGAGGGGATGGCGGGCGCAGCGCGCCACCGACTCGGCGCTGCCGGCGATGATGCCCGCCTGCGGCCCGCCCAGCAGCTTGTCGCCCGAGAAGGTCACCAGGGCGGCGCCGGAGGCGAGGGTCTGCCGGGCGGCGGGCTCGCCGCGCAGCCACGGCGGCGGCCCGCCCGTCAGCCATTGGCAGGCCTCGTCCAGCAGGCCCGAGCCGATGTCGACCACCAGCGGCACGCCGAGGTTCGCCAGATCGCCGACCGCCGGGGCCTCGGTGAAGCCCACGATGCGGTAGTTGGACTGGTGAACCCGCAGGCACAGCGCCACGTCGCCCGCCTCGACGGCGGCCGCGTAGTCCTGGCGCCGCGTGCGGTTCGTGGTGCCTACCTCCACCAGCCGCGCCCCCGACTGCGCCACGATCTCCGGGACCCGGAAGCCGCCGCCGATCTCCACCAGCTCACCGCGGCTGACCGCCACCCCGCGGCCCGCGGCGAGCGCACCCAACACCAGCGTCACCGCGGCGGCGCAGTTGTTGACCACCAGGGCGGCCTCGGCCCCGCAGAGTCTTGCCAGCAGTCCCCCGGCATGGGCGCCGCGATCGCCGCGTGCGCCGCGCTCGGTGTCGAACTCCAGGTTGCTGTAGCGGATGGGGGGCGGGCGCTCGGCCGCGGCGGTCGCTTGCCGGTCCTCGGTGTCGGACTCCGGGTTGCTGTAGCGGATGGGGGGCGGGCGCTCGGCCGCGGCGGTCGCTTGCCGGTCCTCGGTGTCGGACTCCGGGTTGCTGTAGCGGATGGGGGGCGGGCGCTCGGCCGCGGCGGTCGCTTGCCGGTCCTCGGTGTCGGACTCCGGGTTGCTGTAGCAGACGCGGGGGACCGGTGCGTCCGCCGGCGGCCCGCCCGGGGCGGCCCCCAGCGGTGCCCGTCCCAGGTTGGTGTGCAGCAGAACGCCCGTCGCATTGATGACGGGGCGCAGCAGCGATCGCCGTATGGCCTCGGCGCGCTCGGCGGCGCCGGCGGGGTCTCCGGCGGCGATTGCGGCGCGGGCGGCCTCCACCAGCAGTGGGTGGGGCAGGCCGCTGCCCGCGAGCGACTTCGCCAGGGAATCCACGCTCGGCGGCCTGCCCCGCCCACCGCCGGCGGGCAGGGGCTCGGCGGCCGGTCGGTGGCTCACGGCGCCCAGGCTACGGCCGCGCTCACAGGCCGATCCGTGATGAGCCCCACGCTGGCGGGCGCGGGTCGCCCGTCGCTCACGGCGCCCAAGCCGCGGCCGCGCTCACAGGCCGATCCGTGATGAGCCCCACGCTGGCGGGCGCGGGTCGCCCGTCGCTCACGGCGCCCCGGCCGTGGCCCCGCTCACAGCCCTCTGGGCAGGCCGCATGACTCGGCGATGAGGCTGCGGGCCGTCTCGTTGTTGATGGGGGCGATCCGGTAGATGCGGGTGTCGCGCCAGTAGCGCTGCATGTGCGTCTCGGCGGCGTAGCCCATGCCGCCGAGCATCTGGATGCCCAGGTCGGCGGCGGCGACGGCGTGTTCTGAGGCCAGCACCTTGGCCATGGTGGCCTCGGTCCCGCACGGCTCGCCCAGCGATTGCAGCCAGGCGGCCTCGTAAGTGACCAGTTCGGCTTGGCGCTGCCACATCCTGATGTCGGCCACGTAGTGCTGCAGGGCCTGGAACTCGCCGATCCGCCGGCCGAACGCCTCCCGCTCACAGAGGTGTGACACCGCCTCCTCCAGCACCCCCGCCAGGACCCCGCAGCACAGCGCCGCTACCAGGATCCGCTCGTTGTTCAGCGTGGCCAGCAGTTGGTGCCAGCCGCGGCCCACCTCGCCCAGCACCAACTCGTCGGGCACGAACACGTCGTCCAGCAACACCTCGTAGGACGGCACGGCCCGCATGCCCAGCTTCGGGATTGAGGTCAGCTCCAGGCCCTCGCTGGGCTGGGGCACCAAGAACACGGTGGTGCCGAGGCTCTTGCGGGGCGGGTGGGGGTCCGAGCGGGCCAGCAGCAGCAGGTAGTCCGACTGCGCCGCCGCCGTACACCAGATCTTGCGCCCGCTGATGCGCCAGCCGCCGCCGTCACGGTCCGCCCTCGTGCGCAGTGCCCCCAGCAGGTCGGTGCCGCCGCCGGGCTCGGTCACCGAGATGGCGAAGCGCAGCCTGCCCTCGGCCAACTCGGGAAGGAAGCGCTCCTTCTGCTCGTCGCTGCCGAAGGCGCTGAGAGACTTGGCGCCGGCGAAGGAGGAGATGCCCCAAATCCAGGTCAGCCCGGCCAGCGACCGGCCCAGCTCCTGGCAAAGGAGCGCCTGATCGATGGCGTTTCCGCCACCGCCGCCATAGGCGGGGTCGATGCCGATGGCGTGGAAGCCGGCGGCGGTCATGCGGTCCCAGAGCTCGAACGGGTACTGGCCCTCGGCGGCTTCGAGGCGGCGGGCCGCCGACTTGGGGCATTCCCGCTCCACCCAGTCGCGCAGCGTCCGGCGGAACGTCTGCTGTTCGTCGCTGAAGCGGAAGTTCACCGCGGGCCACCGACCGCGCCCGCGTCGGCGTCGCCCGCGCCCGGCTGTTCGTCGCTGAAGCGGAAGTTCACCGCGGGCCACCGACCGCGCCCGCGTCGGCGTCGCCCGCGCCCGGCTGTTCGTCGCTGAAGCGGAAGTTCACCGCGGGCCACCGACCGCGCCCGCGTCGGCGTCGCCCGCGCCCGGCTGTTCGTCGCTGAAGCGGAAGTTCACCGCGGGCCACCGACCGCGCCCGCGTCGGCGTCGCCCGCGCCCGGCTGTTCGTCGCTGAAGCGGAAGTTCACCGAGGGCGGCCGGCGAGGCGGACGGGTGTCCCGGCGAGGTGGGCGCTGCAGCCGGCGAGTTCGCCTGCCGGCACCAGCTCGGAAACGAGCCGTTCGGCGATGCCCCCGACGGCCTCGGCGGCGGGGCCTTCCCCCAGCACGAACGGTTCACCGGCGTCGCTGGCGAGCGACACGACCGGGTCGATGGGCACCTTGCCGAGCAGCGGCGCCCCGATCTCGGCGGCGAGCGCCTCGCCGCCGCCCTCGCCGAACAGCACATGGCGCGTCCCGTCCGGCGCCGCATACGCGGTCATGTTCTCGATCACCCCGGCGATGCGGAGGTAGTTCTTGCGCCCCATGTTGGCGGCGCGGGCCGCCACGTTCTGCACGCTGCGCGGGGGCGTCGTCACGATGATCATCTCCGCCCGGGGCAGCAGCTTGGCGATCCCCATCTGCACGTCGCCGGTGCCGGGCGGCATGTCCACCACCAGGAAGTCCATGGGCCCCCAGAGCACGTCCTCCAAGAAGTGCCGCACCGCCCGGTTCAGGATGAGGCCCCGCCACATCAGCGCGGTCTGTTCGTCGTCCACCAGGAGCCCCATCGACACGACCTTGAGCACACCGTCGCCGACCGCCCGGGTCTGCGGCAGGATCTTGCGTTCGGTCTCGGCGCCCTCGAGCCGGCCCGTGAGGTCGAGCATCCGCGGCACCGAGTAGCCCCAGATGTCGGCGTCGAGCAGTCCCACGGTGTGCCCCCGCGTCGCTAGGGCCATGGCGAGGTTCACCGAGATCGAGGACTTCCCGACCCCCCCCTTGCCCGAGGCGATCAGCAGCACCTTCGCGGTGGTCGGAATCTCGGTGTCGGGCGCCTTCTCGGCCACGTTGCGCCGGGCGACGGACATGGCCTTCGCCTTGCCCTCGCTGGAGAGCTCGGTCCAGGAGATGTCGACGCTGCTGACGCCGGGCAGGGAACCGACCCGCGCCCGCACGTCGCGCTGGATCTGCGCTCGCAGGGGGCATCCCATGGTCGTCAGCGCCACCGTCACGGTCACCGCGCCGTCGGGCGCCACGTCGGTCCCGGCCACCATCCCCAACTCGACGATGTTGCTGCCGAGTTCGGGGTCGATGACGTCGCTCAGCAGCTTCAGCACGGCGTCCGCGGTCGGCGGCGGCGGCGGGTGCTGTGTCGGGGCGACGGTCACGCCGCGGAGTCTACGGGGGGTCTATGGGCCGGCCCCTGCCGGAGGCGAGGCGCCTCGGGTAGACTGACCGGGCCGGTCCGCGGAACTCTGTGGGCCGCGGCCCTCGGCGCGATGGCCAAGCGCGAGGCCCGGGCGCGAGGCCCGGGCGCGAGGCCCAGGCAACGCAGACGACCGCGGCAGACGACCGACGCAGACGACCACGGCAGACGACCGAGACACATGACCGAGGCAGACGACCAAGGAGTGCCCCCATGATCACGCTCACTCCCGCCGCAGCTAGCAAGGTCGGCGAGTTGCTCACCGAGGAGGACGACGAAGGTCTGGCTCTGCGGGTGGCTGTCCGTCCGGGCGGCTGCTCGGGGTTCAGCTACGAGATGTACTTCGACGCCGAGGTCAACGACAGCGACCAGAGCGCCGACTTCGACGGCGTCTCGGTGGTCGTGGATGCCTCCAGCGCCATGCTCCTGCAGGGCGCCACCCTGGACTACAGCGACAGCCTGCAGAACGCCGGGTTCTCCATCGACAATCCCAACGCGCAGCGCACCTGCGGCTGCGGGCAGTCGTTCAGCTGATCTCCGTGCCGGCGGCGGCCGGCGATCACATCAACCTCACCGTCGACGGTCGTCCCGTCAGCGCGCCCCCCGGCGACTTCTCGTTGCTGACGCTGTTGCGCGAGCACCTCGGCGTCCGCGAGGTGAAAGACGGCTGCAGCCCCCAGGGCCAGTGCGGCGCCTGCACGGTCCTGGTAGACGGGGCGGCGCGCGTGGCCTGCGTCACGCCGGCGCGGCGGGTCGCCGGGCGGGAGGTCACGACCCTCGCAGGCCTCGAGGCGCAGCGGCGGCGGCAGTGGACGGAGGCCTTCTGCGACTCCGGCGCCAGCCAGTGCGGCTTCTGCACGCCGGGCATCATCCTGCGCCTCGAGAGCCTGCTGAGGCGCTCGCCGGGCGCCGATCCCCGCCGGTCGCTGGCCGCGCACCTCTGCCGCTGCACCGGCTGGCAGACGATCATCGAGGCTTTCGAGGCCGTGGCGGCGGGCGTCGAGCCAGCCGGCCGGGGCGGTCGCGACCCGAAGGCGGCGGCCCGGCGTGCGGCTCTCGAGGGCGCCCGCCCGCAGGCGGTGGGTCCGCATGTGGCCGCCGGCGAGGGGGGCTTCGCAGACGACGGGGCGCCCCCGGACGCGCTGGTGGCGGTCCCGGCCGCCGACGGCGCTTGGGCGCTGGGCGAGACGCTCGCCGAGGCCCGCCGGGCCGCGGGCATCCCCGAGGGCCGCCGCAGCACGTTGGCGGCCGCCCCGCCGCTGGAGGTGCCGCCGGGCGACTGGGACGCCACGCTGCGCACCTGTTGGAGCGAACCCGCCTACCTCGAGCTGGACGCCTCTTGGTGCCTTCCCGGCGGCGTGCCGGCCGATCCGCTGGCCAACGGCGGGGCCTTCGGCGCCAAGGAGGCGTCTTCGGCCGCGGCGACGGCGCGCCGGCTCGCGGACGAGACGGGGCGCGCGGTCCGCGTGCTCTACTCCCGACCGGACGCCACCCGGCTGGGACCCAAGCGCCCGCCGGTGGCCGCCGGCGCGAACGCCGACGGCAGCGGGCGGATGACGGTCGTCCGGACGCCGGGCATTGCCGCGGCGATCGCTGCGGTGGCGCCCGGGCTCGACGTCACCGAGGCGGACGTCGCCGGTCCCCCCACCTCGGCGGGCGTCCGCGCCGCCGGCGCCCTCGAGGCGCTGGCCCTGCTGGCCGGGGCGCGGGGCGCTGCAGGTCCGGTCCGGCTGCCCGGCGGCGGGGCGGCGACCGCGCACGTCGGAGACGCCATCGCCGTGGAGGTCGACTGCGGGCGCCCCCTCGACGAGGTCGTGCTGCGCTCCTACTGCATCGGCGCCGCCCACATGGCCTACAGCCTCGTGACCTCCGAGGCGGTCGCCGTCGACTCCGACGGCAGGGTCGTGGACCTCACGGTGCGCTCCTTCGGGGTCGTTCCGGCGTCGCGCACTCCGCCGGTCGAGGTGACCGTCCGGCCTAGCGAAGCCGAGCCCGTGAACGGCTCCGACGCGGTGTTCGTGGCGGTGGCCGCCGCCGCGTGGCTGGCGAGGGGCTGCCCGCCGACCTGGCCCACCGACCGGCACTGAGCGCCCCCGCGAGCCCCGGGGGGCGGGTTCGGTAGCCTGATCGGATGCTCCGGGTCGGCATCTGCCAGTTGAACCTCACAGTCGGCGACCTCGACGGCAACGTCGAGCGCATGACCGCGGCGCTGGCGGAGGTGTCCGCCGCCGGCGGCGATGCGGCGATCTTCCCGGAGCTGGCGGTGTGCGGCTACCCCCCGGAGGACCTGCTGGCCAAGCCCCGCTTCGCGCAGGACTGCCATGCGGCGCTCGAGAAGGTGGCCGCGGCGACCGGCCGCTGCGCGGCGCTTGTGGGGCTGCCGCTCGCAGGCGACGGCGGAGCGTTGTTCAACGCTGTCGCTGTCTGCGCTGACGGCACGATCCTCGGGGCGGCCCGCAAGGCCCACCTGCCCAACTACGGCGTGTTCGACGAGCAGCGCCACTTCGCGCCGGGCGCCCCCGAGGCGCTCTTCGAGATCGCCGGGGTTGCGGTCGGCGTCTCGGTCTGCGAGGACGTCTGGATCGACGGCGGCGCGGTCGAGCAGCTCGCGGCGGCGGGCGCGGAGGTCGTCGTCAACGTCAACGCCTCGCCCTACGACATCGGCAAGCTCGACGAGCGGCTCAGCGTCCTGCGTAGGCGCATAGACCGGATCGGCTGCCCGGTGGTGTACGTCAACCTGGTCGGCGGGCAGGACGAGCTGGTCTTCGACGGCCGGTCCCTCGTCCTCGACGACGCCGGCGAGGTCGTCGCGCAGGCCCGGGCGTTCGACGAAGAGATCCTCCTCGTCGATGTCGCCCCCCGCCGAGCGCCCGCGACCGACGCCGCCGCCGGAGCCCGAAAAACGGCCCGCAATGCCTCGCCGAGCGCCCGCCGAGCGCCCGCGACCGACGCCGGCCCGCTGGTGACGGTCGCCGTCACTCCGCCGCCGGTCGTCGCCGCGCCGCCGCTGCCGGCCGCGCCGCCGCCGGCCCGGCTGCATCCCCTCGACGAGGTCTACGCCGCCCTCGTGCTGGCCACCCGCGACTACGTGCAGAAGAACGGCTTCAGCGACGTCTGCCTGGGGCTCTCCGGCGGCGTGGACTCATCGCTCGTCGCGGTCATAGCTGCCGACGCCCTCGGCGCCGACCGGGTACACGGCGTGCTCATGCCGTCGCGCTACTCCTCGCCCCACTCCGTCGACGACGCCGAGGCGCTCGCCGCCAACCTGGGCATCGACTGGCGGATCATCGAGATCGAAGCGGCGCACCGGGCCTTCGAGGCCATGCTGGCGCCGGAGTTCGCGGGCCTGCCCCCGGGCGTGGCCGAGGAGAACGTGCAGTCGCGCATCCGCGCTGTGGCGCTGATGGCGCTGGCCAACAAGTTCGCCTGGCTGGTGCTCACCACCGGCAACAAGTCCGAGGCCGCCGTGGGCTACTCCACGCTCTACGGCGACTCGGCGGGTGCCTTCGCCCCCATAGCCGACGTCTGGAAGATGCAGGTCTACGAACTGGCGCGGCGCTGCAACGAGGTGGCCGGGGGGCCGCTCATCCCCGAGCGGGTGCTGGCCAAGGCGCCGTCGGCGGAGCTGCGGCCCGGCCAGCGCGACTCCGACAGCCTGCCGCCGTATGAGTCGCTCGACCCGGTAGCCCGAGCCCTCGTGGAGGGCGACGAGACCGTGGCCGAGCTCATCGCGGCCGGCGCCGACCCCGAGCTCGTGCGGCGCCTCGGCAGGCTGGTGGACGTGGCGGAGTACAAGCGCCGCCAAGGACCGCCCGGCGCGCGCGTGACGCCCAAGGCCTTCGGCAAGGATCGCCGGATGCCCATCACCAACCGCTACAGGGGTGAGGCCAAGGACTGAGCGGCCGGACGCAGCGCCGGCCGGCCGCGGCGGATCCCTCTCATCCCTCCCAGGGACGGCGGTTCGCACGGCCGCAGCGACCCACGCGGTCGCAGCTCCGGCCGGCCCCCGGAGACGCCCCGGAGGTGCGCCCATGATGATCGAGGACCTGACCGATGCGGTGGGGGGCTACGTCTGGCTCCAGCGGAGCCTGGCCGCGGCGCTGCACTCTTGGCGGGCCCGCGAACCCGACGCCGAGGCGGCCGTCTTCCTCCACAGCACCGCACGCACATGCGAGCAGCACGCCGCCGGCTGGGAGGCGCTCCTGGCGGACTCGCCCGCTCTGGCGGCCCCCGAGCGGGTGCGGCCCCCCTCCGAGCCCGCCGCCGACGGGCTCGAGCCGGGCGCCGCCGGGCTCTTCGAGGGCGCCGCCGGCGACGCGGCGGGGCGCCTAGCGAACCTGACGAACGTCGTGCTGCCCCGGCTGCTGGCGTCGTTCGAGCAGTTCGGCGCCCGGCTCAGCGACGTTGCCGAGGCGCCCGAGAAGCGCTTCTGCGCCATAGTCGTCGGCGACCTGCGAGCAGCGTTGGAGCGAGGGACGCTCCTAGCTGACAGGCGCTGACCCGCGCCCGCCGAACACTCCGCCACCAAGCCCCGTCGCCCCAGAGCGCGCCGTTGCACCGGGCGCCGTTGTCGGTAGGGTGAACTCATGGCTCGGAGCCGACGGGGTCTCCGGTACTGGTACTAGCCACTTGCTGATACTGGGGAGACGTCGTCTGTGGCAAGAGAGCGGGTCGAGCGGGACGAGGAGGATCTCGTCCGCCTCTATCTGACCGACATCGGCCAGTACACGCTGCTCACCAAGGACGACGAGGTCGACCTGGCCCAGAAGATCGAGGCCGGCGCCGAGGCGCGCCAAGAACTCGCCGCCAGCAAGTCGCTGCGGCCCAACCGGCGCGTCGAGCTGCGCCGGCTGGTCGCCGACGGCCAGCAGGCGGAGCGGCAGTTCGTCCAGTCCAACCTCCGCCTCGTCGTGTCGATCGCCAAGAAGTACCAGGCCTCGGGCCTGCCTCTGCTCGACTTGGTCCAAGAGGGCAACCTGGGCCTCATGCACGCCGTCGAGAAGTTCGACTGGCGCAAGGGGTTCAAGTTCTCCACCTACGCCACTTGGTGGATCCGCCAGGCCATCACCCGCGGCATCGCCAACACGGGGCGCACGATCCGCCTGCCGGTTCACGCCGGCGACACCCTCACCCGCCTGCAGAAGGCCCGCGCCCGCCTCGAGTTGCGTTATGGCCGGCCGGCGACGCTCGCGGAGCTGGCCGTCGAGGTGGAGATGCCCGAGCAGAAGGTCACCGAGGCGCTGCGGTTCGCCGCCGAGCCGCTGTCGCTCTCCGAGCCGCTGCGCGAGGACGGCGACGCCGAGCTGGGCGACGTGGTGGAGGACCGCTCCGCCGAGTCGCCGTTCGAGGTGGCGGCCACTTCGCTGCTGCCCGATGAGATCAGGCGCCTCCTCTCGCCGCTGGACGAGCGCGAGCGGGAGATCCTCACCCTGCGCTACGGGCTCGACCGCGGCGAGCCGCGCACTCTCGAGGAGGTCGGAGAGCACTTCAACCTCACCCGCGAGCGCATCCGCCAGATCGAGGCGCGGGCGATGTCGAAGCTGCGCCACCCGTCGTCCGACACCGGCGCCCGCGACCTGCTGGCCGTCTGAGGCCGCCCACCCCCAGGGGCGTGCCGAGCAGTGCTTCCGACGCCCCGAGCCGTCATTCCGGCGAACGCCGGAATCTAGGACTCCCGCCGCCCGACCGGGGCTGGCGGCGGATAACTCAGCAGTCTCCCAGGGCGCTGCCTGCTGCGGAGCCGCGGCGCGGTCCCGCTAGCGTCGCCCGTGGAGGTGTCCGAGCGCCTGGTGGGCTCCCCCGCCTTCAAAGCGGGCGGGACGGGCGATCCCCGTCCGGCGGGTTCGATTCCCGTCCACCTCCGCCACTCTCATCCTCGCGGCGGCTGCTGACGAGGCTGAGCCTGATCGGAGGGGTGTGTGCTCCGCGCCAGGGGCAGGAGGCGTCGGCGGGCCTATTCGGGTCCGGTGTCGACGTCGCGGAAGTCCCCGTCCCGAAGGTGGAGCACGACCTCGCCGCCGCCGGATCGAGCGACGACCTCCCGTGCGACACGCTTGGCCTCGGTCAGCGTCCGATGTTGGGACGAGGGCCGGTCCGATCCGGGGACCAGCACGTCCCAGCCTCCGTCGATGTTCGGTATCACGTGCCGCTTCTCGCCCATTTCATCCTCCGTCGGCCGGGTGCCCCAGCCTAACCGAACTCGGGGCCAGTCGTAAACAGTATAGATATTTGTCATTATATATACATCAATATCAAGTTATATTCGGATTCGTGAGAGTTGGCGCGTACGTCGACGCGATGAACCTCTACTACGGTGGCAGGCGACTTTGCGGCGGCGATCGGCCGGGGTGGCGCTGGCTCGACCCGGCGGCTCTGGTCGAACGACTGATCGGCCGCCACCCTGCCTGGTCAACGAGCGGCGCGGCGCTGGATCGCCTGGTGTACTGCACGGCGCTGTTCTCCGGCGACATGAACCGCCGGCGACACCGAGGCCAGGCGATCCATCTGGCTGCACTCGGTGCTGATTCTCGCATCGAGATCGAGAAGGGAAGGTTCGCGACGCGCCGAGTCCGCGGCGACACCGAGGAGGACGGGGTGTCCGTGACGATCACAGTGCCCGAGGAGAAGGGCTCGGATGTGAACCTGGCGTCGCACCTGCTGATCGACATCTACGCCGAGAGGATCGACGCGGCCGTGGTGGTCTCCAACGACAGCGACCTGCGCCTGCCCGTGCAGCACGCTCGGACCCGCGTGCCCGTCGGCACCGTGAACCCGCGCGGTAGAGCCACCGCAGCGGACCTGCGGGGCACTCCTGGCGACGGCGTGGGTGGCCATTGGTGGCGCCGACTCGCCGCCGATGATTTCTTGGCGTCCCAGCTTCCTGATGTCGTCGACGGCATCAAGAGGCCGAACGGGTGGTGACGCAGCGGCCCTGATCCGACCGGCTGGGCGTATTGAGGGCGCGGGGTTGCGAAGAGACCCGCCGACGGCTAGGGTGTCGACTGCCCACCCGGTCCCTACGGGGGCCGGGTCTTTCTTTTTCGGGCGGTTCTGTTTGCCGGTCCCGCGGAGCCCCGCCCGCCCCGTGTATCGGCACCGTCTCAGCCTGAGCAGAATGAGAGCGTCAGCGTATAGACGGCCACCGCAGACTGACAGTTCCAATCCGCGAACAGTCATGAGTGTCATTCCGGCGAAGGCCGGAATCTAGGCCTCGGCGGCATGAGGGCGCAGCACTGAGAGTGGCCCAGCGCCGGGTCTCAGCGTCGGAGGGGCCGGTTGAGAGGGGATGCTATGGGGCGTATGGAGGGGCACGATCTTTGGGTTGACCTTTGGGGACCGGGTGGCGTAGACTTCGGCGGCGGCCCCGTAGGGCCGGAGTCTTGAGCGCGCTGCTGGCCGTCCTGAGCATCCCGGCTTGGGTTCTGGCGGCGCGGGAGGGACGGACTGCACGCCAGAGAGAGGGAGGCCGGTAGATGTCCTCTTCGTGCGATTTTGGCCTTTACCCCCCCTTTACCTTGTTGAGTGGTCCTGGCGTGGCAGTGTCGGGGCTGGTTGCTCGC
>JAPOYM010000162.1 GCA_026706565.1 bacterium | reverse complement strand
CTCGGCGCGATAGCCGTAGCCGGGGCGCTGTATGAGCCGATCCGATCAGCCGTGCAGACACTTGAAGCAACACCGGAGGGTTACGTTCTCAACCTCCACGCACCGGGCCGAGTCATCCTCGGCAACGGCGAGGAGATGGACGCGAAACTCCTGGCAGTCCAAACGTTCCTCGAGAAGGTGAACCTGCGCTGCCTGGAGGTCCTGGATGTGCGGGCACCTGCGACACCGGTGTTGACGCGAGCGTTTCCCTGTGGATAGACTTCCTGTTGAGCGAGAGACAATCATAAGGCTCAACTACACCTTTAGATAGTGGTCCAGCGGCAAATCTACCAGACAGAACCGACCAGACAGCCCCGACCAGACAGCATCTACCAGACAGCATCTACCAGACAGCCCCGACCAGACAGAACCGACCAGACAGCATCTACCAGACAGAACCGACCAGACAGCATCTACCAGACAGAACCGACCAGACAGCACCGAGCAGACAGCATCTACCAGGCAGCCCCGAACAATCGCAGCCCCGAACAAACAACACATACACCCGACAAACAACACACACCGAACAAACAGAGCGCGGAGCATTCCGCAGTAGTCCCGGGAGGATCCCGTGAGCACCCCACACCAATACCTAGCAGTCATCAAGGTCGTCGGCGTCGGCGGCGGCGGCGTTAACGCCGTCGATCGGATGATCGAGTCCGGCCTGCGCGGCGTCGAGTTCGTGGCAGTCAACACCGACGCCCAGACGCTGTTGATGAGCGACGCCGACATCAAGATCGACATCGGGCGCGACCTCACCCGCGGCCTCGGCGCCGGCAGCGACCCCGACGTGGGAGAGGCTGCCGCACACGCCGCCTCCGAGCAGCTGCGCGAGGCGCTCGACGGCGCCGACATGGTCTTCATCACCGCCGGCGAAGGCGGCGGAACCGGCACGGGCGGTGCCCCGGTCATAGCCGAGATCGCCCGTGAGCTCGGCGCGCTGACCATCGCGGTGGTGACCCGCCCCTTCCGCTTCGAGGGACGCAAGCGGGCGCTGCAGGCCGACCAGGGCATCCAACGCCTCAAGGAGAAAGTGGACACCCAGATCGTGATCCCCAACGATCGGCTCCTCAACGAGGTGTCGGAGTCCACGACTCTCCTGAACGCCTTCCAGATGGCCGACGACGTGCTGCTGCAAGGCGTCCAGGGGATCACCGACCTCATTACGACCCCTGGCCTCATCAACACGGACTTCGCCGACGTGCGAGCCGTGCTGGCCGACGCCGGCTCGGCCCTGATGGGCGTCGGCACGGCCTCCGGCGAGGACCGCGCCGCCAGCGCGGCCCGCAAGGCCATCGCGAGCCCGTTGCTGGAGTCCTCCATCGAGGGCGCACGAGGTCTGCTGCTCACCATCTCGGGCAGCTCCCAGATGGGGCTCCTCGAGGTCACGCAGGCCGCCGAGGTCATCGGCGCCGTCTCGCACGAGGACGCCAACATCATCTTCGGGACGGTCATCGACGAGTCCATCGGGGAGTCGATGAGGGTGACGGTCATAGCCGCCGGATTCGACCGTTGGGAAGAGTCCTCCAACCGTCGCGAGGCTGGCGCCGCCTCGGCCCGGCGCGACCTCCCCGACCCGTTCGCAGAGCCCGCCGAGGACGCCGCGGGCGACGAGGAGGATCTGGATCTGGACATCCCCTCCTTCCTCCGCTGACGCGGCACTGCCCGTGCTGGAGTGGACGTCGGAGCTCCACGGCGGCGGGCGCGCCCGCGTCCGCTTCAGCGAGCGCCGTGAGGGGGACTTCCGGGGGGGCTTCCGGGGGGGCTTCCAGGGGGGCTTCGCGGGGGGCTTCCAGGGGGGCTTCGCGGGCGAGGCGCCGCAGCGGCAGGACAACCGGGAAAGAATCGCTGCCGGGCCGTGGACGAGGCTGCGCCAGCAGCACGGCGCGGCGGTCGTGGAAGTCGAAGCGCCCGGCGACGGCGACGGCGCGCTCGCCGACGCTGCGGTCACATCGGCGGCGGGCGCGGTGCTCACGGTGCGCGTGGCCGATTGCGCTCCCGTGGCCCTCGTGGCCCGAGAGGGCGCGGTGGCCGCCGTACACGCCGGCTGGCGCGGTCTCGCGGCGGGAGTCATTGAGGCTGCCGCCGCGGCGGTGCGGCGGTTGGGCGGCGAGGACCTCCGCGCCTACCTGGGACCGTGCATAGGGCCCGAGTGCTATGAGTTCGCAGCCGAGCCCCTAGCGGCCCTCGCCGACCGTCTCGGGCCCGCAGTCGTCGGACGGACGGCCTGGGGGACCCCGGCGCTGGACATTCCGGCGGCCGTGCGCTGCGCCCTCGGTCTCTGCGGCGTCGAGCGGATCGTCGAGGCCGGGCAGTGTACGGCGTGCGACGCCGCCCGTTGGTACTCCCACCGCGCTCGGGGCGACGCCGAGCGCCACGTTCTGGCGACGTGGATCAGGTAGACGTGGATCAGGTAGACGTGGATCAGCGAGACGTGGATCAGCGAGACGTAATTACCCGGGCCGACGCCATCGGGGCACGCCTGTGTACGGTGCGGAATCAGATCGCCGACGCCGGGGGCGACCCGGACGGCACCCGGATAGTGGCGGTTACCAAGGGGCGCAGCAGCCTGACCGCCGCCGCCGCCCTCGAGGCCGGGCTCAGCGAACTCGGCGAGAACTACGCGCAGGAGCTCCTCGGCAAGGTCGCGGCGTCGCCCGGAGCGCACTGGCACTTCATCGGCAACCTGCAGACCAACAAGGTTCGAGACCTCGCAGCACACGTCCGGCTCTGGCAGAGCGTGGATCGCAGGCGCCTCTTGGGGGAGATCGCGCGGCGCGCCCCCGGGGCGGAGATACTCGTGCAGGTCGCCGAACGGGCAGTCCCCGGTCGCGGCGGCTGCGAGCCGGAGGCGGCCAGGCGGCTCGTGGCCGAGGCAGCCGAGTTGGGCCTGCGCCCGGTCGGCCTCATGTCGATGGCGCTGCCGGGATCGCCCGAGGCCCTCCGCCGGCAGTTCCGCCTGCTCGACGCGCTGGCCGACGAACTGGAGCTCCCGGTGCGCAGCATGGGCACGAGCGGCGACTTCCCCCTAGCGGTGGCGGAGGGCTCGAACCTGCTGCGACTCGGGCGCGTCCTCCTCGAGGAGCCCCCCGGCGACGCCGCGACCCTGACGTGACTACACTGGCCGAAACGACGAGGTGCGATGGACATGCTCACGAGCGCCACGCCTATCGGCACACCGGACGCCTACGGCACACCGGCCTATCGGCACACCGGCCTTTCGGCACACCGACGGACATACGTCGGTTCGCGAGCACTCCACGCTTGAGGCGGGGTGCGGGCCCCGCGTGCTATTGAAGGAGAGTCCATGACGGCCTTGAAATCCTTCGTCAACTGGTTGGGCCTTGGACCCGACGAGGGCGAACCGTACGCCGGCCATCTCGGCGGGGCGCAGCGCTCCGGCCCCGAGCAGTACTCCGGCCCGGAGCAGTACTCCGGCTCTGAGCAGTACGGGGCGGCGCCCGTGGAGCGCTACCCGGCGCCGGTCGAGCCCATTTCGATGTCCGAACCCACCCCGTTGACGCCGGCGGTGCCCGCCTCCGATCACATCGTGGCCGAGCCGGTCGTCCGCCCGGCGCTCGCGCACTCGCGCTCGTCGACGGCTGCGGTGAGGCCGATCGTCGTCTCGCCGGCGATCTTCGACGAGGCGCAGGAGGTCGGCGACCATTTCAAGAAGCGCCAGCCGGTCATCGTGAACCTCCAGGACGCCGGCAGCGACCTGCGCCGCCGGCTCGTGGATTTCGCCGCGGGACTCTGCTACGCCCTCGACGGGCAGGTGGAGCGGGTCACTCCCGGCGTGTACCTGCTGACGCCGAGCGACGTCCGCGTGGCCCTCGAGGAGCGGACCCTCCCGTCGGACTCCTGAGTCTGCGGGCTCCTGAGTCTGCGAGGCCGATCCCGTGGCCATCCTGTGCGTGCTGCTGGCGCTGTACGCCCTCGCGTTCCTGCTGCGCGCCGTGCTGAGTTGGTTCCCGATCCGGCCCGAGGGTCCCGCTGCCACCCTCGCGGGCTTCTTGATCATGGTGACCGACCCGCCGCTGCGTCCGCTGCGCCGCATGCTCCGGCCGCTGCGCGTCGGCAACGTGGCGCTCGACTTCGCCCCGGCGATCATCGTGGTGGTGCTCTTCTTCGTGCGCAGTCGAATCTGCTGAGCATTACTCCCCCGAGCATTACTCCCCCGAGCATTACCTGCCGAGCACTCACCCCGAGCACTCACCCCGAGCATTACCGTTGGTCGCATGGAACTCTCGCCCGCCGCCCTGCGCGACGCCCGCTTCACCGAGCGGTTCCGGGGCTACGACGCCGCCGAGGTGGACTCGTTCCTGAACGAAGCGGCCGCCGCCCTCGAGGAGCTGGTCGCCGAGGCGAGCAGACCGATGGCGGCTCTGGCCGCCGAGCAGGCGCGCAGCGCCATTGAGGAGGTCCGGCGCGCCGACCTCGCGGCGGTGGAGGATCTCCGGCGCCGGCGCGACGACCTCGAGGCGGCGGTGGCGGAGCTCCGCGGGGTGCTGCAGGAGCGACGCCGGGCAGCAGGCGACGAGCTTGCGCTGATCGACGCAGCCCTCGAGGAGCTGCCCGAGGGCCCTCCCGAGAGCCCTCCCAAGACCGCCCCCGAGACCGCCCCCGAGGGCCCTCCCGAGACCGCCCCCGAGGGTGCCGACGGCGAGGAGCCCGCCGGTTCTGACCCCGTTGCTGCCGACACTTTTCTCGCCCGCCTCGAGCAGGCCGCCGAAGCCGGACCGCCGGAGGCCGGCTAGCCCGCGGCGCCTCAGCCGACGGGGGCCGGGGCTATCGCGAACCGGATCTCCTGACCGTCGAGGGTGGCGGTCCCCACACCCTCGGCGGGTCGCAGCCCGGCGCGGCGCACCGCCACGGCGAGCACTTGCTCGGCGACGTACCGCTCGTGGGGCGCGAGCGCGCCGGCCAGCGGCTCGGGCACGTCGAGCGTGAGGGTGATCCGGTCCGCCACGTGCAGGCCGCGGTCGCGCCGGCCCTGCTGCAGGATCCTCACGAGGTGGCGCGCCGCTCCTTCGGCGCGCAGGCCGTCATCGAGTTCGGTGTCGAGGGTCACCACCGCATCGGCGCTGCCGAGGGCTGCGCTGGGCTGGTCCTCGGGGGTCTCGAGCGCCAGTTCGTACTGCTCGGGCGTGAGCCGGCGGCCGGCCACGGCCACCGTCCCGTCGTCGGCCCGCGTCCAGTCGCCGGCGCGGGCGGCGGCCATGACCGCCTGCGTGGCCGGGCCCAGCAGCGGTCCCAGCACCTCGCCCCGCGGGCGCAGGACGAAGCGGACGTCGTCGCTCAGCTCCTCGCTCAGTACGACCGACTTGACGTTGATCTCCGCTGCGATGAGGTCTGTGAACGGCGCCAGGGCCGCCACCCCGCTGCCGGCGACCCGAGCCGACCGCAAGGGTTGGCGCGCCGGCAGGCCGCGCGCCACGCGCACGCTCAGAGCCGCCGAGCAGACCTCGCGGGCGCGGTCCATGGCCTCGACCAGCTCATCGTCGGCGGGCAGCGCCTCGGCGTCGGGCCAATCGCACAGGTGAACGCTGCGCGCGGCCCCGAGGCCGCGGTGGATTGCCTCGCAGACCATGGGCAACAGGGGCGCGGCTACCTGCACCAGCGTCGCGAGGACGGTGTAGAGAGTGCAGTAGGCGGACTGCTTGTCCGCCCGGTCGGTCTCTGCGGCGGGTGCCCAGAAGCGGTCCCGGCTGCGCCGGATGTACCAGTTGTTGACCGTCCCGAGGAACGCCTCGATCTGCGCGCAGGCCGCGGGGATGTCGTAGGCGTCGAGCCGCTCGGAGGCGTCCTCGACGAGGTGCCGCGTCTTGGCCAGCACGTAGCGGTCCAGGAGGTCGTCGGAGGAGACGTTCCAAGTGCCTCGGGAGCAGTCGGCGTTGGCATACATGCAGTAGAAGGCGTAGGCGTTCCAAAGCGGGTGCAGCACGGCGCGCACCACGGCGTCGATGCCCGCGTCGCTCATCGGCAGGTCGCCGCCGCGCAGCACCGGCGAGGACATCAGGTACCACCGCAGGGCGTCGGCGCCCTGCCGGGCGAAGATGGCCTCCGGGTCGGTGTAGTTGCGCAGGCGCTTGGAGAGTTTGGCCCCGTCGGCGGCCAGGACGACGCCGTGGCAGACGGCGTTGCGGAACGGGGGCCGGTCGAACAGGGCCGTCGCCAGCACATGCAGCGTGTAGAACCAGCCGCGCGTCTGGTTCACGTACTCCACGATGAAGTCAGCGGGGAAGTGCTGCTCGAACCACTCCTTGTTCTCGAACGGGTAGTGGACCTGGGCGTAGGGCATGGACCCCGACTCGAACCAGCAGTCCAGCACGTCCGGGACGCGCCGCATGACCGAGCGCCCCGTCGGGTCGTCGGGGTTGGGCCGCACCAGGGAGTCGACGAAGGGGCGGTGCAGATCCTCGGGTCGCACCCCGAAGTCCCGCTCGATCTCGTCGAGGCTCCCGTAGACGTCGGTGCGCGGCCAGGCAGGGTCGTCCGAGCGCCACACCGGCACGGGGGACCCCCAGAAGCGGTTGCGGCTGATGGACCAGTCGCGGGCTCCTTCCAGCCAGTTGCCGAATCGTCCGTCGCGCACATGGCCGGGAATCCAGTTGATCTGCCGGTTCAACTCCACCATGCGCTCCCGGACGGCGGTCACCCGCACGTACCAGGAGTTGAGGGCGCGGTAGATGACCGGCGTGTCGGTGCGCCAGCAGTGCGGGTAGTTGTGGACGATGCTGTCGTGGCGGACGACGAGGCCGCGCGCTTTGAGGTGGGCGATGATCTGCGGGTTGGCCTCGAACACGTTGCAGCCCGCCCAGTCGGTGACCGGTTCGACGAAGCGCCCCAACTCGTCCACGGGCACGACGACCTCGATGCCGGCCTCGGTGCAGAGCCGCTGGTCATCCTCGCCGAACCCCGGCGCCATGTGAACTATGCCGGTGCCTTCGGCGGTGTCCACGAAGTCTGCGCCGAGCACCCTGAACGCCCCTTCGGCGCCCGCGAAGTAGTCGAACATCGGTTCGTAGCGGCGGCCCAGCAGTTCCCGCCCCCGCACTGACCCGCAGCGTCGGGCGCCGGCGAGCTGCCTGCTGTAGCGCTCCACGGCCTCGGCGGCCAGCACATGGCAGAGCGGGCCGTCGGGGGTCGTCTCCCCGAAGACGGCGTAGTCGGTGTCCGGGTGGACCGCCAGCGCCAGGTTGGAGGGCAAGGTCCACGGCGTCGTCGTCCAGGCCCACAGGCGCATCGGCGCGGGATCGCCCGGCGCCCGCACGAGCCCGAACGCCACGGTGACGGCGGGGTCGGTCCGCGGCCGGGTCGCATCGTCCATGCGGATCTCGAAGTTGGACAGCGGCGTCTCCGCCCCCCAGGAGTACGGCAGGACGCGGTAGGACTCGTAGAGCAGATCCTTCTCCCAGAGTCGCTTGAACGCCCACATGACGCTCTCCATGAAAGGAAGGTCCATCGTCTTGTAGTCGTTGTCGAAGTCGACCCAGCGGGCCTGGCGGCTCACGTAGCGCCGCCACTGGTCGGTGTACCGCATGACCGAGCGGCGGCAGTGGGCGTTGAACCGGTCTATGCCGTATTCGGTGATCGCCCGCCTGCCCGAGACGCCGAGCTCTTTCTCCGCCTCCATCTCCGGGGGCAAGCCGTGGCAGTCCCAGCCGAAACGTCGCTCCACGCGGCGGCCCCGCATCGTCTGATAGCGCGGGATCACGTCCTTCACGTAGCCGGTGAGCAGGTTCCCGGTGTGGGGCAGGCCGTTGGCGAAAGGCGGGCCGTCGTAGAAGACGTACTCGTTGGCGCCGCGCACCCCGGCGGGGCGAGCCTCGACGGAGGCCCTGAAGGCGCCCTCGGCCTCCCACATGCGGAGGATCTCCGATTCGATGGCCGCGAAGTCGGGCTTCGGATCGACATCGGGATACCGCGCCGGCGCATTGCCCACGGCGCAAGACGCATTGCTCATGGCGCAAGAAAAGCTCATAGCGCAAGAAAATACCGCCGAAGCGACCCGGCACCGCGCCTTGCCGCGGCGAGCGGGCCAGCGGCGAGCGGCCTGCGGCTAAGATCGTGCCGCCCATCGACCGCTGCGGCAGCCCACGAGTTCGCCAGGAGGAACAGGTGCCCCCATCCGGGAGTTCCCCCGAGAACACTTCTCCAGAGAACACGTCTCCCGAGAACACGTCTCCCGAGAACACTTCTCCCGAGAACAAGCCGGGCGCGTCCTCGGGCCGGCGCCTCGACGACGCCTTCCTGGCCGAACAGCGCCGCAAGCTGCTGGAAGAGCGCGCCAGGTACGTGCGGTCGGCTGAGACCATGGCCGCGGAGGCCGCGGCGCTGCTCGACGACCGCGAGCCGGGCGACTTGCAGTTCGACGAGGAGTCCGGGGAGGGGGACAGCTGGGCGGTGGAGCGCGAGCGGGATCTGGCCCTGAGCGCTGCCGCCCGCGCCGCCGTGGAGATGATCGACGAGGCTCTGCAGCGCATCGACGACGGCACGTACGGCGTCTGCACAGTGTCCGGCAAGCCCATCCAGAAGGAGCGCCTCCGTGCCATACCCTGGGCAGCCGAGCGGGTCGAGTACAAGGCCGGTGGCCTCCGACGCCGCTGAGGCTCGCAGCTCGGGCTGTGTGAGGAACAACCGCCTGCTGCTGACCGCGGTCGCGGCCGCTGTCCTTCTGGCCGATCAGCTGACGAAGCTCTGGGCACTCCGGGGGCTGCAGGACGGCAGCATCCACCTCTTCTGGACGATCCGCCTGCGGCTGGTGTTCAACCAGGGAACGGCGTTCGGGCTGGGCGCCTCGCTGGCGCCGCTGATCACCGTGGTGGCGCTCGTCGTGTCCCTGTCGCTCATCCGGCTCTGCTGGTCGACGCCGCGGCGCAGCGTCGCGGCCCTCGCCGGACTGGTGCTCGGCGGGGCCTTGGGCAACCTCGGCGACCGGGCCTTCCGGGGCGACGGCTTCTTCGGCGGCAGCGTCGTGGACTTCGTGGACCCGCAGTGGTGGCCCGTCTTCAATCTGGCCGACGCCGCCATCTCCGTCGGCGTGGTGCTGTTCTTGGCGCTCACCCTCCGCTCGGGCATGCGGGGCGAGCCGCTGGTCGGCGAAGCGTGAGGGTCTCGGTGCCGCCGGCTCTGGCGGGCGAGCGGCTAGACCGTGCCGTGTCTGTTCTCTGGCACTGCAGCCGCGGGGAGTCGGCGGCGCTGGTGGCGGCCGGCGCTGTGCGCGTGAACGGCGCCGTCGGAAGGGGCCGGGCCGTGCGGCTGCGGGAAGGCGACGAGTTGGCCGTGGCGCACGAGGCGCTGGCAGGCCGCCGCGCCGCCGGTCCGCAGCCCGAGTCGGGCGTCGCCGTGGCGGTGGTGCATGAGGACGAGCACGTCGTGGTCGTCGACAAGCCGGCCGGGCTCGTCGTCCACCCGGGCGCCGGGCGGGCGACAGGGACGCTCTGCTCGGGGCTGCTGGCGCGGTATCCGGAGATGGCGGGCGTGGGCGAGCGGTCCCGGCCCGGCATCGTGCATCGGCTCGACGCCGGCACTTCGGGCCTACTGGTCGCCGCCCGCTCGCCGCGCGCCTACGAATCCCTGCTCGGGCAGTTGGCCGAACGGTCGGTGCGCCGCTGCTACGAGGCGGTCTGCTGGGGCGCTGTGGGCGACGACCGGGGAGTCATCGACGCGCCGGTCGGGCGGTCGGGGCGACGCCGGACGCACATGGCGGTCACGGAGCAAGGACGGGCGGCGCGGACCTTCTACGAGGTGCGCCGGCGCTATCTCCGACCGGCGTCGGTCAGCCACCTCTGCTGCCGCCTGGAGACCGGCCGGACGCATCAGATCCGGGTGCATCTGGCGGCGATCGGCCATCCCCTGGTGGGCGACGAGGCGTACGGCGGCGGCGCCGACGGGGCCGGGGCGGCGCTGCGGCTCGACCGCCCCGCCCTGCACGCCGCCGCCCTGGGGTTCCGCCACCCCCGCGACGGCCGCGCCGTGGAGTTCGAGAGCGCCCTGCCCGAGGACCTGTCCACGCTCCTCGCCGGTTTGTCGCAGTAGCGGCTTGGGCGCGGCGCTCAGTCCGGCGTCGCCTCTGCCCCCTCGGGCCACGGCAGAGCTCCCCCGGCCATGGCGGCGATGTCCGCGAGGCTGAAGGAGGAGAGCAGGCGGCGCATCTCCGCCCCGACGGAGGCCCAGACTGCCAGCAGGACGCACTGCCCCTCGTGGTCGCAGGCGCCGTCTTTGTGCGGTTCGCCGAAGTCGTCGGCCACGATCGGCGCCTCCACGGCGCTCACGACCTCGCTGAGGTAGATCTGCTGGGGGGGCCTCGCTAGCCGGTAGCCGCCGCCGACGCCGCGCTTGGAGAGGACTAGGCCCGCTCCCTTCAGGGCCAGCAGAATCTGTTCGAGGTAGGGCTGGGGGAGTCCGGTGCGGTCGGCGATGTCGCGCGCCGACTGGGGGGCGTCCTGGCCGTGCAGCGTCAGCGAGAGCAAGGCGCGCCCCGCGTAGTCCGCCCTAGTGGAGACTTTCACGTCGGGAGGTTCATGTCGGGAGGTTCATGTCGGGAGGTTCATGTCGGGAGGTTCATGTCGGGAGGTTCATGTCGGGAGGTTCATGTCGAGAACTTCACCAGCGCGGCGCGTGCGCTTGTGGGCGGGGATGCGGAGGTTCATGTGGAGAGGTTCATGTCGGGAGGTTCATGTCGGGAGGTTCATGTCGAGAACTTCACCAGCGCGGCGCGTGCGCTTGTGGGCGGGGATGCGGAGGTTCATGTGGAGAGGTTCATGTCGGGAGGTTCATGTCGGGAGGTTCATGTCGAGAACTTCACCAGCGCGGCGCGTGCGCTTGTGGGCGGGGATGCGGAGGTTCATGTGGAGAGGTTCATGTCGGGAGGTTCATGTCGGGAGGTTCATGTCGAGAACTTCACCAGCGCGGCGCGTGCGCTTGTGGGCGGGGATGCGGAGGTTCATGTGGAGAGGTTCATGTCGGGAGGTTCATGTCGGGAGGTTCATGTCGAGAACTTCACCAGCGCGGCGCGTGCGCTTGTGGGCGGGGATGCGGAGGTTCATGTGGAGAGGTTCATGTCGGGAGGTTCACCAGCGCGGCGCGTGCGCTTGTGGGCGGGGATGCGGAGGTTCATGTCGGGAGGTTCATGTCGGGAGGTTCATGTCGAGAGTTCACGTCGAGAACTTCACGCCTGCGAGCGTAACGGCTCGGTCGCCGGCGGCCGGGGGCGACGGTGCCCGTTGGACCCGAGGGCGGCGCCGCTAGCGTCACAGCCGCCGGATGACCCTCGACCCCGGAGCCGCCAGCATGCCCGACCAGACCGACCGGCCCACGGCGGTGCCCGAGCAAGCCGAGATCGTCGCGGCCGAGGGTGGCGGCGACGAGGAGGCCCAGGGCGACGCCATCGAGCAGCCCGCCAAGGTGATGCGCGTCGGCGCCATGCTGCGGGGCCTCCTCGAGGAGGTCCGGGAGGCGTCCCTCGACGAGCGGAGCCGCGACCGGCTGCGGGACATCTATGAGATCTCGCTGCAGGAACTCGGCTCGGCGCTCTCGCCGGACCTGCGCACCGAGCTCGAGCGCCTGACCCAGCCGTTCCCCGAGACCGAGGTGCCGACCGAAGGGGAGCTGCGCGTCGCCAAGGCGCAGCTTGTGGGTTGGCTGGAAGGACTCATCCAGGGCATACAGGCCACCCTCTATGCCCAGCAGGTCTTGGCGCGCCGGCAGTTGGCTGACATGCGGGGGCAGCTCCCCGCGATCCGGCCCGCCGCAGCCGGTGCCGCCTCCGAGGAGCGGCCCGGCGCCTACCTCTGAGGCGCCGATCTCTAGCGCCGATCTCTGAGGCGCCGATCTCTAGCGCCTACCTCTGAGGCGCCGATCTCTAGCGCCTACCTCTAGCGCCGATCTCTAGCGCCGATCTCTGAGCCCGCCGCGGCGCCCCGCGGGCTGGGCTATGGTCGGCCCTGAAACGACAGCACTGTGATTTGTCCACAGGACGGGACGACTCCACGGGGACAGCCTGGGGAGTGGACAGTCCGGGTAGTGGACAGCCTGGGGAGTCGACAGCCCCGGGAGCCGACAGTCTGGGGAGCCGACAGTCTGGGGAGCGGACTATGCCTGACAGCTTCGTTCACCTGCACACCCACACCGAGTACTCGATGCTCGACGGCGCCT
>JAPOYM010000012.1 GCA_026706565.1 bacterium | reverse complement strand
CCACGAAGCAGCCTTTCGTGAAACTCACGGTCTCGGCGACGATGCCCGACTCGGCTGGTATGAGCCCTTCGGTCAGCTCGCAGCCGGCGGCAGGCACTCCCGATTCGATCCGCACGGCCTCGAGCGCATCGGCGCCGCAGGGGGCTGTGCCCGGCGGCGGCGCGACCTCGCCTGCCACCAGATCCCAGCCAGGCAGGCGCCCCCAACGCACCGGCGCCGCCACGACGGGGCCTCGCCGGTCGTCCCTGCTGGCCGGCGCATCGCCGGGCGTGTCCGCGGCGCCGATGGGCAGCGCGGGCGCGGCCGGGCCCCGCACGGCCAGCATGGAGAGTCGATGCAGTTCCAGGTCCGCGTCGACACGGAGCTTGAAACGCTCCAGGCGTGCCAGCGCGGCTTCACCGGTGCCGGCCGCCAAGTCGCAGACGAACCGGTCCGGACCGGCGCGGCTGACCCGCAGGAGGCAGTGCAGCTTGCCGTCGGGCTGCAGCAGCAGCGACGCGGCAACCTTCCCGGGCGCCAGCGCGGCCACGTCCTGGCTGAGCTGGCCCTGCAGGAAGCTCGCCGCGTCGGCTCCGGTGACCACTAGGACGTCACGGGCCGCCGTGACCGCGCCGGCGCCGTGGCGCAGCGCCTCGTAGTCGGCGCGGTAGCGCTCGGAGACGGTCACGGGTTCGGGGCCGACCGCTCGGCGCTGCGGGTCATGCTGCGCGCCGCATGGACGGCGGCCAGCAGCGCTTGCGCCTTGGCCCGGCATTCGCGCTCCTCGTCCTCCGGCACGCTGTCGGCCACGATGCCCGCGCCGGCCTGCAGGTGGGCGCGCCCGTCGCGCACCGCCACGGTGCGGATACAGATGGCCGTGTCGAGGTTGCCGGAGAAGTCGAGGTAACCCACGACGCCCGCGTAGGGGCCTCGCCGGGTGGGCTCGAGGTCGTCGATGATCTCCATGGCGCGCACCTTGGGCGCGCCGGAGACCGTTCCCGCCGGAAGGGTCGCTCGCAGCACGTCCACGGGGCTGTGCCCGGATGCCAACTCGCCGGAGACCTGCGAGGTGAGGTGCATGACGTGGCTGTAGTACTCCAGCGTCATTTGTTCGTCGGTGCCCAGCGTCCCGGGCCGCACCACCCGGCCCACGTCGTTGCGCGCCAGATCCAGCAGCATGAGGTGCTCGGCCAACTCCTTGGGGTGCTCGGCGAGCTCGCCCGCGAGGCGCCGATCCTCGCGCTCGTCGGCCCCCCGGGGCCGGGTGCCGGCGATGGGGCGGGAGGTGACCCGCCCGTCGCGCAGCTGCACCATCGGCTCGGGCGAGCTGCCGACGAGCGTTGCCTCGGGGTGACGCAGGAAGTACATGTACGGGCTGGGGTTGATCTGGCGCAGCGCCCGGTAGAGCTGGAACGGGTCGGCCTCTAGCTCGAAGTCGAAGCGCTCCGACAGCACCACCTGGAAGATGTCGCCCTCCAGGATGTGCTCCTTGGCGGCGCGCACCGCCGCGCAGTAGTCCTCGGGAGTCATGCCGGCGGACACCTCCGGCAGCGGATCCCGGTCGCCGGGGGGCTCCAGCAGGGGTTCGGGCTGGGGTCGCGCCCCGGCGCGGGCCAACTCCTCGAGCGACTCCAGAGCCTCCTCGTAGGCGTCGTCCAGCACCTGCCCGGTGGGTTCGGGCGGCAGGATCACGTTATGGATGAGCAGCACCCGCTGGCGCCAGTGATCGAAGGCCACGAACCGGCCGATCACGTCCAGCACCGCATCCGGCATCCCGACGTCGTCGGCCGGCGGGTTCGGGAGCCGCTCCACCTCTCGCACCACGTCGTAGCCCAGATAGCCGACGACCCCGGAGTGCAGCGGCGGCAGCCCCTCGATGGCCGGCGAGCGGAAGCGTTCGAGGATCACGTCGAGTGCCGCCAGCACCCCCTCGTCCCTCGGGACCGGCCCCAGGTCGTCGCCGCTGATGGTCAGCCGCCGCCCCCGGGCGACGATCCGGGCTCGAGGCCGGCATCCCATGAACGAGAAGCGGCTCCACCGGTTCTGGCGCTCGGTGGACTCCAGCAGGAAACCGGGCTCGTCGCCGACGATGCGCGAGAAGGCGGCCACCGGCGTGATCAGGTCGGCGAGCAGCTCGCGCCAGACCGGCACCACCCGGTGGTGTGCCGCCAGGCGGCCGAACTCCTGCCTGCTGGGCCGGGCGTTCACGGCCTCTCAGCCGGCGAAGGACGTGAAGAAGCAGGAGCGCTCGCCGGTGTGGCAGGCGCCGCGGCCCTCCTGGACGACCTTGAACAGCAGCGTGTCGCCGTCACAGTCGTAGGAGGCTTCGCGCACGAACTGCCGGTCCCCGGAGGTCTCGCCCTTGCACCAGTACTCCTGGCGGGACCGGCTCCAGAACCAGGTCCTGCCTGTCGCCAGCGTGCGTCGGAGCGCTTCGGCGTCCATCCAAGCCAGCATCAGCACCGCGCCCGACTCGATGTCCTGGACGACGGCAGGCACCAGACCGTCGTCGTTGTAGGTGACCGCCTCGAGGGCGCCCGCCGCGGGCGTGATGGGGGTGGCGACGGTCATCCCGTTCATGCTAGAGGCGCGGCGCGCGCACGCCGCGGTGATCGCCGGGCGGTGGGCTCAGAGATACAGACCGGTGCTGCCCTCCTCGAGCCGCTCGGCGCGGTTCGGTCGGTCGCCGCCGGCGGCCCGCAACTCAGAGGTACAGACCGGTGCTGCCCTCCTCGAGGCGCTCGGCCGCCACGGCATGCACGTCACGCTCGCGCAGGATGATGTAGTCGGTGCCGCGGACCTCCACCTCGTAGCGGTCCTCGGGATTGAAGAGCACCCTGTCGCCGGCCTCCATGGACCGCACGTTGGGACCCACGGCGATGACCTCCGCCCAGGTCAGCCGCTTCCCCACCTGCGCGGTGGCGGGAATCAGGATGCCCCCCGAGGAGCGCCGCTCACCCTCGGTGGCGCCGATGCTCACCATGATCCGGTCGTTGAGCATCTTGACCGGAAGCTTGTCGTCGGATTCCGGGGCCGCTGCGCCGAGGGTCGAGGGGGAGTTCACCGAAGAGGACACGACGTGACGCTAGCTCGCGCCGGCGCCGGAAGCGGGCCGAACCCGCACCCCCGCGGCGGCCAACGCCTCCTTGGCCTCGGCGATGCTGTGCTCGCCGAAGTGGAAGATGGACGCCGCCAGCACCGCGTCGGCGCCGGCGGCGACCCCCTCGGCGAGGTGATCGAGGGTTCCGACCCCTCCCGAGGCGATCACCGGGACGTTGACGGCGTCGCTGACAGCCCGTGTCAGCAGCAGGTCGAAGCCCTCCTTCGTGCCGTCGCGGTCCATGGACGTCAGCAGGATCTCGCCGGCTCCGAGCCGCTCGGCGCGCGCCGCCCATTCCACCGCGTCGAGCTCGGTCGGGCGCCGACCCCCGTGCGTGACCACCTCGAAACCGCCGGAGGGACGCAGCCGGGCGTCGATGGCCACCACCACGCACTGGCTGCCGAACTCCTCGGCGATCTCGGCCACCAGCGCCGGCCGGGCCACCGCCGCGGTGTTCACCGAGACCTTGTCGGCGCCGGCGCGCAGCAGGCGCCGGGCGTCGTCGGTGCTGCGGATCCCTCCGCCCACGGTGAAGGGGATGAAGACCTCCTCGGCAGTGCGGCGGGCCACCTCCAGCATCACCTCGCGGGCGTCGGAGGAAGCGGTGATGTCCAGGAAGACGAGTTCGTCGGCGCCCTCGGCATCGTAGCGGGCGGCCAGCTCGACAGGGTCGCCGGCGTCGCGCAGGTCCACGAACTCCACGCCCTTGACGACCCGCCCGGCGTCCACGTCCAGGCAGGGGATGATGCGGACGACGATGGGATTCACCATGGTTTCGCCCGGATCCCGGATGCGAGCACGGCGAGCGCTTCGGCCAGGTCCACGGTCCCCTCGTACAGAGCGCGCCCCACGATGGCGCCGGCCAGGACCCGCCCATTGACCGTCAGGGCGGCAAGGCCGCGCAGATCCTGCAGGTCACCGACACCCCCCGAGGCGATCAGCGGGGTCGCGGTGGCGGCCAGCGTCTCGGCCAGCAACTCCATGTCCGGGCCTCCGAGGGTGCCGTCGGCGCTGATCTGGGTCACGACCACGGCGTCCGCCTCGGGTGCCGCCGCCAGCACCTCGGCGAGGTTCCCGCCACCGGCGGCCTGCCAGCCGCGGACTGCCACCTCCCGCCCGCGCACGTCGAACCCGAGGGCGACCGGCTGCCGGGCGGCGATCTCGCCGACCAGCCTCGGCGACTCGAGAGCGGCGGTCCCGATGACGACTCGGGCCACACCGGCGTCGGCCAGCCGCGCCGCGGCATCCACCGAGCGGACTCCCCCGCCGTACTGCACCGGCACGCCGGCGACCGCCACGATCTCGGTCACCTGCGCCAGGTTGGTGAGGTCGCCGGTGCGCGCCGCATCGAGATCCACGACGTGGAGCCAGGGGGCGCCGGCCGCCGCGAACGCCGCCGCCACCGCCGCAGGGTCCTCCGCATAGCTGGTCTCGGCCGCGAAATCACCCTGGTAGAGCCGCACGCAGCGCCCACCTCGCAGATCGATCGCCGGGAACAGCAGCATCAGGTGACCGCCAGCGTCGCCACGAAGTTGGCCAGCAGCCGCAATCCTTCGGCTCCCGACTTCTCGGGGTGGAACTGCACGCCCCGCACGGCGCCGGAGGCGGCGACCGCGGTCACGGGGCCGCCGTAGTCACAGGTGGCGACCGTCGTCTCGGAGCGCTCCGGCGCGTACGAGTGCACGAAGTAGACCCAGGCACCGTGGAGGCCGACCAGCAGCGGATCCGGTCGCTGCACCTGCAGCTGGTTCCACTGCATCTGGGGCCGCTTGACGCCGTCGGGCAACCTGCGCACCCGACCCGCCAGGAATCCCAGCCCGGCCCGTCCGGGCGCCTCCTCGGAGCCTTCGAACAGCATCTGCATGCCGATGCAGATGCCCAGGAACGGAACCCCGGCGTCCGTGGCCCGGCGCGCCTCGACGTCCAGGCCCGCCGCCTCGAGCGCCGCCATGCAGGGGCCGAAGGCGCCGACTCCCGGCAGCACCAGGCCGTCGGCGCGGCGGATCAGCGACGCCTCGTCAGTGAGGTGCGCCTCGGCGCCGACGCGCTCGAGCCCCTTCTGGGCCGAGCGGAGGTTGCCGATGCCGTAGTCCAGCACCGCGACAACGGGTCGTCGCGTCTCGTTCACGCTCCGGGCACCGGTCGCCTTGCGCCTCAGAGGGCGCCCTTGGTGGACGGCACGTCGCCGCCCTCGAGGCGCACGGCGTCGCGCAGGCTGCGGGCCACGCCCTTGAAGGCGGACTCCAGGATGTGGTGCGTGTTGCGGCCGCGCACGAGCACTAGGTGCAGTGTGATCCCGGCGGCCACCACGAACGCCCGCCAGAACTCCTCCATGAGCTGGGGGTCGAAGGGCGGGTCCCCCAGGATCTTCTCGCCGGGCGGGTCCACGTCGTAGTGCAGGAACGGGCGTCCGGAGAGGTCGAGGGCCACGTCCACGAGCGCCTCGTCCAGGGGCACCGCCGACGAGGCGAACCGGCGCACCCCGCGCTTGTCGCCGAGCGCCTCGGCGAGGCACTCCCCCAGCAGGATCCCGGTGTCCTCCACGGTGTGGTGCGCATCCACGGCCAGATCGCCGGCCGCGGCCACGCTGAGGCGCCAGCCGCCGTGACGAGCCAACTGCGCCAGCATGTGGTCGAAGAAGGGCAGCCCGGTGGACACCTCGCTGCGCCCGTCGCCGTCGAGGTCGAGGTCGATGTCTATTCTCGTCTCGGTGGTGCTGCGTTGCCGCCGCGCGCGACGCGCAGGTGCGGGATCACTCACTCTCGGGCCCTCTGCCGCCGGGGGGTTGCTGTGGAACTCGTTCTGAACCGCCATTCTGCGGCATCTCCTTGCTTGCTGCGCGGCTACCGCCGGAGGCGCGTCGCGCTACCGCCAAGCAGTATCGCAGCGCAGCCGTGCAGTCCGACAGGTCAGTGCAGGACGTCCGCCAGAGCCTCGAGGAACAGCGAGTTCTCCTCGGGGGTGCCGACGGTCACCCGCAGGCAGCCCGAGAGCCCCTCCCAGGAGCTGCAGTCCCGCACGAGAACCGAACGGTCCACCAGCTCGCCCCAGACCGCCGCGCCGTCGCGCCCGGTGGGGCGGAACAGGATGAAGTTGGCGCCCGAGGGCCACTGCTGAACGGGCAGCTTCGCCAGCCGTTCCGCCAAGCGCTCCCGCTCGGCCACGATGCCGGCGGCCCGCCGGTCGGCGGCGGCGGCGTCCTGCAGGCAGAGCAGACCGATCTCCTGTGTCATCACGTCGAGGTGGTAGGGCAGCACCACCTTGTGCAGCTCGTCGACGATGCGCGCCGGGGCCAGGGCGTAGCCCAACCGCACGGCGGCCAGCGCCCACGCCTTGGAGAACGTGCGGCAGACCACCAGCGGGGCGTCCTCTGCCAGCAGGTCGACCGCGCTGAAACTGCCCGGCTGGCGCCCGGTGAACTGGATGTAGGCCTCGTCGGTGACCACGAGCCCGCCGTAGCCAGCGACCGCCTCGAGGGCCGCCAGCAGCGTCTCGGGGTCTTCGACGGTCCCTGTCGGGTTGTTGGGTGAGCAGAGGAACAGCACGTCGGGCTCCTCGGCGGCGGCGAACCGGGCGGCCGCGCCGGCGCCGACGCGGAAGTCCGCTCCCCGCGGCGCCGTGGCGACCTCCGAGCCGACGACGCGGGCGATGTGGCCGTGCAGGGCGTAGGTCGGCGTGAACAGCCCCACGCGCCTGCCCGAGCCGGCGTAGGCCAGCAGCAGGGTCTGGAGGACCTCGTTGGATCCGTTGGCCGCGAACACGTTCTCCCCGGCGGTTCCGTGCAGGGCGGCGATACCCGCCCGCAGGCCCTCGGCCGAGCGCGACGGGTAGCGGTTCCAGTCGATCCGCGCCAGCCGCTCCGCCAGCGCCGCGCTGAAGCCCTCCGGCGGCGCGTCCGGGGATTCGTTGGTGTTGAGTCGCACCCGCACGTCCACCTGGGGCGAGTGGTAACCCTTCATCCCCGCAACCTCGCGCCGGGGCCGGGGCCCGCTCACGGGCGAGTCCCCGCGGGATCCCCGCCGGCGAGGCGGTCCAGCCGCCGGCGCACCGAGGCGGCGTGGGCCGGGAGCCCCTCTGCGGTCGCCAGGGTCTCGACCGCCGGCCCGAGGCTCACCAGGGCGTCCTCGTCGGCCGAGACGACATGCGTCGTGCGGCAGAAGTCCGCCACCCCGAGTGCCGAGGCGAAACGGGCGGTCCGCCCGGTGGGCAGGACGTGCGACGGCCCCGCCAGGTAGTCGCCGAGGGACGCCGGCGCGTTCTCGCCGCAGAAGATGGCGCCGGCGTGGCGGATGAGGGGAAGCAGCTCGTTGGGTTCGGCCACCATGAGCTGCAGGTGCTCGGGGGCGATCCTGTTCACTGCCTCCGCCGCCTGCCCGCGGTCCCCGACCACGATGGCGTAGCCGGACGAGGCCAGGGTCGCTTCGATCTCGGCCCGGCGCGGGGCCGTCGCCGCGGCCACCGCCACCTCCGCGCCCACCGCCTCGGCGACCGCTGGGTCCCAGGTCACCAGGCAGGCCATGCCGTCGGGGCCGTGCTCGGCCTGCACGATGAGATCCAGCGCAACCAGTTCCGCCGCCGCCGACCCGTCGGCCACCACGACGACCTCGGAGGGGCCCGCGAACGCCGACGGCACGCCCACGACACCGGCGACCTCCTGCTTGGCCACCGCCACGTAGGTGTTCCCGGGACCTGCGATGAGGTCGACCCGCGGGATCGTCTCGGTGCCGTAGGCGAGCGCCGCCACGGCGCCGGCGCCACCGACCGCGTACACCTCCTGCACCCCAGCGAGGGCCGCGGCGGCGAGGGTCACCGGCGCCACCGTGCCGTCTGCTCGGGGCGGCACGCAGAGAGCCAGGCTCGCCACCCCCGCCGCCTTGGCGGGGATGGCGGTCATGAGAACCGTCGACGGGTAGGCGGCGCGCCCGCCGGGCACGTACAGACCCGCCCGGTCCACCGGGATCCGCAGCGAGCGCACGGTCACGCCGTCGCGGGACCAGACGTGGCCGGGTTCGCGCTGGGTGCCGTGGAACTCGCTGATGCGCTCGGCGGCGACCTCGAGGGCGTCACGCACGGCGGGCGCCAGAGATGCCAGAGCATCGGCACAGGCCGCCGGCGGCACCGCCAACTCGGTGAGGGAGGCCCCGTCGAAGCGCCGGGCCATCTGCCGCAGCGCGGCATCACCGTCGCGGCGCACCTCGTCGATGATCTGCCGCACCGCCTCGAGGACCCCCGCCGGCGCGGTGCTCTGGAGTTCCGGGATCGGCGGCTCGGCCGAGCCCCGCGCGTCGATCAGCCGCAGCAGCCCCGCCGTCTCCGCCACTGCGGCGACGCTGGTTCTCCCCCCGCTCGATTCAGTGTCATTGCGGTGAGGTGACCGGGACAGCAGGCCGCGGCCGGCCCGAGGCTCGCTGGAGCGGCGACGCATGCTCAGACTGCGAAGGCCGACGGGCAGAAGTCGTTGCACACGCAGCCGCCGCAGTCCGCCCGGCGCGCCCCGCAGACCTGCCGGCCGTGCAGGATCAGCCGCATGCTGAAATCGCCCCTCTCGGCCGCTGGGATCATGGGGTTCAACTCCTTCTCGACGGCGACCGGGTCGGTCTGCGCCGTCAATCCGAGGCGCCGCGACAATCGCCCGACGTGGGTGTCCACGGGCAGGCCCGGCAGGTCGAAGGCCACGCTGCGCACCACGTTGGCCGTCTTGCGCCCCACGCCGGCCAGGGCTGTGAGCTCGCGCATCGTCGTCGGCACCTCCCCGCCGTGGAGGCGGACCAGCCGGTCGGCCATGGCGATCAGGTTGCGTGTCTTGGCCGCGAAGAAGCCGGTGGAGTGGATGATCTGCTCCACCTCGCCGGGATCGCAGGCCGCCAGATCCTCCGGAGTCGGGCAGCGCTCGAACAGCGCGGGTGTGACCATGTTGACGCGCTCGTCGGTGCACTGGGCCGAGAGGATCGTGGCCACGATCAGCTGGTAGGGCGAGTCGTGCGTGAGCGCGCAGTCGGCGTCGGGGTACTCGCGCTTCAGGCGCTCGTGCGTCACCCGCGCACGGCCCCGGGGCGAACGTGGACGACCCACGTCGGCAACGGTAGCGCTCCGCCGCCGGGGTTCCGGCGATCCGATCATCGCCGCGGCGAGCCTCGGACGACTCGCACGGCGCGCGGGAGGGACCGTTCGCGCCGCGCAGGCATACGCCGCGGCCGGCGTCGGCGCCGACCGACCCGCACGGCGCGCGGGAGGGACCGTTCGCTCCGGCTGCACGGGGCACTCACCGCGGCGGGGCCCGCTAGCCTCCGCGCCGGTGGCTATCCAGATCTCCGGGCCGAGCTACGGCGATGTGACCTGGAGGATCGAGGTGCCGGCGGCCGAGCGGCTCGCTCTAGGCGCCGGCGGGCTGGAAGGCGAACTGGCGGCCGCGGTGGCGGCGGTGCGGGCAGGCGGCGGGGGGCGCTGCCGGCTCTGGATCGGCCATGTGGCGCCCGCTGACGACGACCTGGCGGCCCGCTGGGGCTTCACGCCCTACCGCGACCTCTGGCAGCTTCGGCGAACTCTGCCGGCCCCCCCTTCAGATCTGCCGGTTCGGCCGTTCGAGCCCTCCGACGCGGCGGCGGTGCTGGCGCTGAACCGGCGGGCCTTCAGCTGGCACCCCGAGCAGGGCGACATGACGGCGGCAGACCTGCGGGCGCGCCGATCCGAGCCCTGGTACGACCCTGCCGGCTTCCTGCTGCACGAGCGCGAGGGGCGTCTGGCCGGATTCTGCTGGACCAAGGTCCACGCTGGTGGCGGCCCACCCCCCGACGACGTCGCCATGGGCGAGATCTACGTGATCGCGGTCGATCCAGACTTCCAGGGCCGGGGCATCGGTACACCCCTCACCCTCGCCGGCCTCGCCCACCTGCACAGCCGCGGTCCGGCCACCGCCATGCTCTACGTCGAGTCCGACAATGCTGCGGCCAACGCCGTCTACGAGCGCCTCGGCTTCCGGCGCCACCACACTGACCGGGCCTACGCCGCCGACCTCTGAAGTCCGTCGAGTGGGTCTCAGATGACTGTCGGTCGCCGCGGACGCGCCGACTCCGAGGAGCTCTTCGGCGCCAGCCGGGAGCGCGCCGTGATGCGCATGTTCGACCGGGCGGCGCGCCGCTACGACCTGCTGAACCGGCTGTTGACCTTCGGCCTGGACCGCCGCTGGCGCCGCCGCAGCGTGCGGCTGCTGGACCTGCCGCCGACGTCTCTCGCAGCCGACTTGGCCTGCGGTACCGGCGACTTCTGCGGCGAACTCGAGCGGGCGGGCCACAGGGCCGTGGGGTTGGACTTCTCCGCCGGAATGCTGCGCTGCGCCAGCACGTCCGCCCCCCTGGTGCGCGCCGACGTGCTGCGCCTGCCGCTGGGCGACGGCGCCGTCGACGGGGCCGTCTGCGGCTTCGCACTGCGCAACCTGGCGGATCTGGAGACGTTCTTCGCCGAGGTGGCCCGCGTCGTGCGGCCCGGCGGCCGGATCGCCCTCCTCGAGGTGGCGGAGCCGACTCACCGGGTGCTCCGCTGGGGACACCGCCTCTACTTCGGGAGGGTCGTCCCGTTCATCGGCGGGCTCCTGTCGGACCGCACCGCCTACCGCTACCTGCCCGACTCACTGCGCTTGCTGCCGTCACCGGCACAACTCGCCGACCAACTAGAGACCGCCGGCTTCGGTGACGTGGACCACCGCCTCCTCAGCGGCGGAATCGCCCAAGCCCTCACCGCCATCCGCAGCGCCTGAGCGGGTCTCGGGTCGATAGAACTGCTCTATCTGGACCCTTCTACCTGGACCCTGCCCTGCAGTTGGGGTCGTTGTCCATGTATGCCTGCACGCGGGCCGCCCATGCCCAGTCGAGGTCGCTCTGCGGCTCCCCCCCAGTGGATTCGAAGCGTTCCATGTAGCCCTTCATGCAGCGGAGCATCGCCACTTCGGCGTTCTGTTCGGGAGTGAGCCCGTTGTCGGGGTCTGCGATGTTGATGCTGTCGACCGAGACGGGCGCCCGCGGCCCGTCGGACACGCTGGGCGCGACGCCGGGCCCATTGCTGATGACCTCCCGGTCGGGGTCATACATCATGGGTTGGCTGCCGCCGACGGACACATCCACATATTGGCCATCCGCATCGGTTTCGTAGCCGAAGGGCCCGTCGTAGTAGGCGCTGCCGTACGGGAACTGGGAGAAGCCGCTGTGCCCGCCTTGGTGGGCCATCGGGGCGGGCGCCGTCCGGGCATAGACGATCGGGTGGAAATCCTCGGAGTCGTCCTCGGGGTCGGGGGGCTCCTCGTGGAGGTGCTCGGGGATGCCGGCGTTCCAGCAGGCCGACGCGCCGAGGTCGTCGTCGTCGGCGTGCTCGGCGATGCACGCCTCCCACGCGGCGTAGTCGATGGTGACGGTGTCACCGGCGAGCACGGGTGATGCAACGGCGAGCAGCGCCGTAGCCGCGGCGGCGGCGAACAGGAGTCTCATCGTGACCCCGAATCCCCGTACCCGCACGGGCCTATCGGGCGCCCCCCCCCCCCACATATTGTGGGGTACTTTGGATTTTCGGGTACTTGGGTCGCGTCGCTCATTGCCGCCCCCCCTGCTGTGCAGATGCGATTGGTCGTGTTTAGCGCGTCTCGCCGGGCCTGTCAAGTATTTGCGGCAGGCAGATGCGCGTCGGCCCGAAACGGGCGTCCAGCACCGGTTTGCCGACTCCCCGTCGCTCGGGCCAGGTCGGCGGTGGCCGCCTAGGCGCCGGGGGTCCGATACTGCCGGCTGCCTCACGGGCACCGGAGTGAGGCCGGGGCGCTCACTAGACTTCCGCCGGTGAGCGACGCGGCTCTGCTCGTGCCCGTCAAGGCTTTCGGGGAGGCGAAAGTTCGCCTGGGGTCGGTCCTCTCGCCGGCCGAACGCAGCGACTTGGCGCGCCGCATGGCCGCCCACGTCGTCCGGGTGGGTGCGCCCCTGCCCGTGACGGTGGTCTGCGACGACCCCGACGTCGCGGCGTGGGCCGAGGCTGCGGGGGCGGAGGTGGTCTGGTGCCCCGGGACGGGCCTGAACGGCGCGGTCACCCGCGGCGTGGCCAGCTTGGCGGCCCGCGGTGTCTCAGAGGCAGTGGTGGCTCACGGCGATCTGCCGGGGGCGCGCGGCTTCGTTCACCTGACCGGCGCCGGCGGTGTGACCGCGGTCCCGGATCGCCGCGCCGACGGCACCAACGTGCTGTGCGTGCCCACCGGGGCGGGCTTCGGCTTCTCCTACGGCGCGGGCT
>JAPOYM010000128.1 GCA_026706565.1 bacterium | reverse complement strand
GTCGGTCACCGTCGCGCCGCGCACCCGCAGCGGCACCGTGACCGTCTCCGAGCCGCTCAGCTCGTAGCCGAGGGCGACGGTGACGTCCTTGCGCCCGGATGCGCCGCTTGCGCCCTCCGTCACGTCGTTGTCGTCGTCCGCCGCCATCTTCACGGTCAGCGTCGGCAGGACGTCGGTGATCGTCAGCGCCGTTGCGCTGTCCGTCGCCGTCACGCCGCCGCCCAGGCCCACGTCGTTGTTGTCGGAGTCCAGCACGCCGGAGGTCGTCGTGATCGTGCCCATGCCGATGTCCACCGTCTCCGACTCGCGCGGGATCGTGTCGGTCGAGGCGGTCAGGGTCAGCGTCACGGATGTCGCGGTCTGGCCCGTGCTCGGACCGGTGAAGGTGACGGTCGGCGTGCTCGCCGTGTTCAGGTTGTTGCAGGTCACGCCGGTGGGCAGCGTGTTGGGGCAGGCCAGCGTGAAGTCGGAGTTGCGAACCGCGGCGCCCGTACCGCTGTTGAACGTGAGCGGCACCGCCAGCGTCTCGCCGTTCACCAGCCCGCGCCCCAGCGTGATCGTGTAGGTGTGCTCCGCGCCCTCGGTCACGGCGGCGCCCGCGGCGCGCGCCAGCGTCACCGTCGTCGGGTCGTTGTCCAGGACCACGACCTCAGCCCGGCCCGGCGAGCCGATCCGGTAGTGCGTGGGGCGGGGCAGGACGGTGACGATCGCCTTGCCGTTGGGCTCGTCCACGTTGTCGTCGCTGATCGGGATGGAGGCGTCACTGCCCGCCCCTGAACTAATCCATTCCTGGACGTCTCCCAGCTGGTTGGGAGTCCGGGCATAGTCGCCCTCCGTCGCGCGACGATGTCGGACCTGCACATACTTGCCTGGAGGCCCGGTATGGCGAAGGACGAATGGCGCCGGCACTTGAGCATTGTGCAACGTCTGACCCTCCGCCACCTGCGTCGTGGCGACCCCTAGATTCGTTTCGGCAACGACGGTCACCACCGGCCGCGTGTCGGTGACCACCGTCGCCGTCACCGTCGCGCCCGATACGACGCCGTCCGGGTAGTTCGTCGTGTCCCCGGAGTTCTGGAGCGTGTGGCTGATGGTTGCCGTGTCGTTGACCGCCGCGCCCGACGCGGACGTCACCGTCACCGTCTGCGCGACGTTCCAAGCGTTGGCACCCGACGGCGCGAATGTGAGGGTGAGCTGGTTGCCGTCGGTACTGGTGTCCGTGTCGACCGTCGCATGCGTCGTGTCGCTGGACGCGACGGCGACCGTCACGTTGCCGCTGGGCGCGGATTTCAGCTGCACCGTATACGTGGCGGCGCCCTCGTTGGCGTATACGTCCAGTGTCGTGGTCGTGAGGGTGAGGCCGTGGCCCGCGTCGGTGACGTCCACCTCCACCGCGTCGATATCGATCTCGTCGTAGGCCCCGCTGGTGGCCGTGGCCGTGTGGGTGATCTCCACATCCTGCTCGCCCACGGCGTCGGCGTCGTTGAGCGCGCGCACCGTCACCGTCTGCGGCGTGCCCCAGTTGCCGGCCGAGCCGTGCGTGAACTTCAGGGTGCTCTGGTCGCCGTCCGTGCCGGCGTCGGTGTCGACCGCCACGGCGGAGGTGTCCTGAGACGCCACCGTGATCGTGACCGTCGCGCCGGGGTCGGAGTCCAACACGACCGTGTAGGTCTTCTGGGCGCTCGCGCCGCCCAGCTCGGTCAGGGTCAGGGTCGCGGGCGAGACCGTCACGCCGTCGCCGGGCGCGGTCAGGGTGACCGCCAGCTCGGCGCCCAACACGACGCCGTTCGGGAAGTTCGTCGGATCCCCGGAGCTCTGGATCGTGTGCGTGATGGTTGCCTCATCATCCACGATCGCGCCGGAGGTCGAGCTGACGGTCACCGTCTGCGCGACGTTCCAGGCGGTGGCGCCGCTGGGCGTGAAGGTCAGGCTGCTGGGCGAGACCGCCGCGTGGGACGTGTCGCTCGACGCCAGCGCGACCGTCACGTTGCCGGTCGGCGCGGACTTCAGTTGGACGGTGTAGGTCGCCATGCCGCCGCCGGCTGGCACATCCAGGCTGGTCGGCGTCAGTGTCACGATCGGGGGTCCCACGATGAACACCGGCGAGATGGTGTACAGGGAGTTCGCCGAGTCTCGAACTTGAGCGCCGTCGTTGAGCGGGCCGGCCGACCGGTTTTGATCCCGGGCCTTGCCGATGGCCACACTGGGAGCGGCGCCCAAGTACTGGCCCGCGCTCTTGGTGCAGTCGTTGTCCGTGCCGGTCCAGGGCCAGTTGTTGTTGGTGTGCGGCGCACCCTCCTGGTTGCGCTGGTCGGCCAGGAGGTCGTTCTTCCACCAGATCTGCGGCTGGTTGTCTGCGTCCTCCTGATCCATCTCACGGTCGCAGAAGTCCTCGTAGTCGTCGGCGACGAGGGCGCCCTCGCCCGCGTCGTCCAGCCAGTAGATGGCGACGCCGGGGTTCCAGCTGCTGCCGACGCGCATGCCCAGGTGGTCGCGGGCGTCAACGGTGGCGGAGGACCCCACCGCCTTGAAGTGGTCTTTGTAATCCTCGAGAGCAGTCCACAGAGGATTGGCGGAGTGTATCTCGCCCTGCACCCACGCGTCGTAGGTGGCGAGGTCCGCGGCTTCGGCGTCCCGGAGGTTGGTGCTGCGGTACAGCAGGCGGTACTTGTCGCCGGGGGCGAGGCCAGTGGGTTTCAGCGGCCAGATGCTCGGCACGGTGAAGTCGTCATCGGTGATGGTCAACGTGTGCACGCTCGGCAGCCCCAGCCCGTAGCCAGTGGGCGCGGTCAGGGTCAGGATGACGGCCTCCGCACTCTCGTCGTCGGTGTCGGCCCTCACCGCCACCGGGATGGTGACGCTGCTGATGCCTGACGCCACGCTGACTGTGCCGCCGTTGCCGGTGGCTCCGGTGATCGTGTAGTCCGTGCCGTGGGCCGCCGTGCCAGAGAGGGTGTAGCTGAGCGTGAGGGCCGATGTGGGCGCGGGGATGAAGTCGACCTGCACGTTGACCGTGCCGGCGTCCTCAACCACGCTCTGCTCCGCCTGGGCGAACTCGACCAGCGGCCCCGACACGGTGAACTCCGGCGAGACGGCGAAGAAGTGGTACTGGTTGTCGTTCGCGGCGACCGCTTGGCGGAACGTCGCCGTGTTGCCCACGCTGGTGTACGACACCTGACTACCGCCTAAGGGACCGCTGGTCGTGCCGTCGTCGGCGGTGCCCGTGGAGATTGAGGCGCTCACGCCGCCGGTCGCGCCGTCCTGCTTGCGGTAGTCACTCGACCGGGTGCCGTCCCACGAGCCGTCGTAGAAGTCGGTGTAGTCGTCCGCCGCCTTCGCGCCGCTCACCCAGTAGATGGGGATGTTCGAACCTGCGCCCGTGGTGCCGGTGTTGGCCCGCGCATTGACGGCGCTGGTGCTGCCCAGCACCTTGACCAGCCCCCCGTAGGGCTTGAGGTCACGATGGCCGCTCGCCGCGACCTGACCCTGCACAAAGTCGTTGTACACCTCGATGTCGGTGGACTCCGCCGTGCGCGTCCCACCGGTAACGAAGAGCAGGCGGAACTTGTCGCCGGCGTTCAGCCCGCTGGGAATCAGCGGCCAGTTGGATGGCACCCTGACGGCGCCCGTCTCGTCGTCGATGACGCTGAAGGTGAGTGGAGAGCCGGAGACGGTTCCCACCGTGGCGCCGCCGTACCCGGTCGGAATGAAGACGCCTGTGGTGGGGAAACCGATACTGACCGCGGGCTGCGAGCGTTTCCGATTGTCCAGCGGCGTGAAGCGTAGCGTCGCGCCGGTTGCGCCGTTCGTGAAAGTCAGGAAGTACGCCCCCGGAGTCTCAGTGGCTCTCAGTTCCACCCCGGTCTGCGATGCTGGCTGGAGGGCGAGGGTGTAGTCCGTCGTGGGCGTTACGCCACTCACGTTGAAGCCAGAGAGCACGGTCTCGCCCGACGTCAGGGCGCGGCTGAGGCTGATCGTGATGTCCTTGTAGCCGGCCGCGCCAGCAGCGCCCTCGGTCACGTCGCCCGTGGCGCTCGCCAGGGTGATGTCGACGGGCGGCGTCTGTGAGCCCGACCGGTCGGTGCTGATGAACTGGATGGCGCCGCCGTTCCGGCGCACGCTGACGCCGCTGCCCGTTGGCTGGTCATTGGCGCGGTAGCGGATGATCGTCCTGAACCAATCGAACGAGTGATCATCCACCACGCCGAGGCGCAGGACGGCCGCTTGCGCCCCGGCTCCCGAGAACCGCACTGTCGGCGACGAGCGGCTGTTCGAGCCGCCGCTGGTGACCAGCGACACCCCGGTTTGCGGCCTGGCATCAGTTGCCGGCGCCAGCCCGAAGGTGAAGTGAGTGCCGATGGTCTTGTTCCCGGTGAGCACTTGCATGGGCACATCAATGACCTCGCCGGCGAGCAGCGGCCGACTTAGGTCGACGGTGATGTCCTTGAAATTCGGGGCGAACACCCGGCCGACGTAGTCCTCCGATATGAAGATCTGCACCAGCTCCTGCACCGCCTGCGCAAAGCTGGTCTCGGTGGCGTGCGGGTCGGCGCCGTCGCTCACGTTGGTCAGGCGGCTGTTCTTCTCGAAGCCGTTGTCGGTGGCGTCGTTGGGTCCCAGCGCCACGGTGACCGTCTCGCGCGACTCGGCGACGTTGTCTGACGCCGCCCTGAGCGTGAGCCTGGCGGTCTGCACCGGGTTGACGCCATCGCCGGAGAAGAGCACGCGCGGGGCGAGGGTGGAGCCGCCGATCACGACAACGCCGTGATTGAGGCCGACGCCCTGCTTGGTGGCGACGACCACGTCGCCCGCCGTGATGCCGGTCCCGCTGAGCACCAGTGGAACCTCGACGGCCTGATCGACCGTGAGCCGGTGGGACAGGGACACCGTGAACTCGACGGCCGTGCTGCCCACGATGGCCGTGCTGCCCTCATCGATGACGGCAGCGCTGTCCGCAGCCTTGGCGAGGCTCACGATCGTCGCGCCGGGCCGGTCCACCGACACGGCGTCGTCGAGCATGGTCAGGGTCAGGCTCGGGATCGCCATGCCGAGCGGGTAGTCGGCGCTCGTCGTGCTGCTGATCGAGTGCGTGATGGTGTAGGTGTCATCCGTGATGTTCTCGTCCTTCAGGTTGATGAAGAACCCCAGCTTCGGATGCTGCCAGTTGGTCGAGTCGAATCTGAAGGTGCCGTCGGGCCGTAGGCCGTCGAAATCGACGTTGACGACGACCACGCCGCCCGGGTCCGAGTTGAGCCGGACGCTGAAGGAGTGGGCCTCGCCCTCGGGCAGCCTGATCGAATGCGGATGGATGCGGACACGTGGATCGTCATCCCAGACCTTGACCTGCACCGGCGGGCCGCTGGTCACCGAGCCGTAGCCGCTGACGGCGAACGTGATCTCGGCGTTCTCGTCAGCGTTGTCGGCGTCGTCCACGGGGCTGAGGAAGATGCGCTTCCCGGTCTGGTAGTTGGTCGAATCGACCGTGATCGCGCCGGAGACGGTCACCGCGCCGGTGTCTGAGGACGTCGGCGTGATGGTCACCGTGCTGCCCGGGTCGGTGCGCAGCGTGAGGGTGATGTGCTTGCTTTCCCCCCCTTCTATGAGCGACCCGTCGGTCCGGTTCACTTCGACCGCCGGGCCGCCGTCCTCCACCGCCACCACGATCTTCGGCCCGGCCGTGAGGCCCGGGTGGCCCGTCACCACTGCGGTGATGGTCACCGACTCATCCGCGGCGTCCAAGTCCGACACGGCGTTGACGGTCAGCACCTGGTTCATGGCGTAGGTGCCGCTCGTGAACGTCATCGTGGCCGGCGAGACCGTCACAGCGCCCGGATCGCTGGAGGTGAAGCTGACGCTGGCCCCACCGCCCTGGCCCGGACTGGTGCTCAGCTTCACGTTGAACATCTTGCTCGAGCCCTCGCTGAGCGTGGCCTCGATGGGGGAGGTGGTGAGCTCCGTTGCGCCGTCCTGCACCACCACCCGGTCCACCGCCACGATGGTGATGGTCTTGGACTGGCAGTCGGGGGCGTCGTCGGCGCACTCCTTGAGCCGCACGCCGCCCACGTTGTCGCGCGCGGCGATGGAGCCGTTGGAGGAGTAGGCGCCGGTAAGCTTCACCGTGATCTCGCGATGCGCTTCAGCCTTGGCGGCGATGCGCAGCAGGACGCCTCGCACCTGGTCCATCGGATCCGATTCGTCGTTGCCGACCACGGTGATGACGGTCACGGCGGTACCCAGGCCATCGACGATGGTGGGCGGCTCGATCCGGCCCTGTCCGGCCGGGCCGTGGACTCCGACGGAGTAGTCGGCGCCGTGTTCCGCGCCGCTGATCTCGACCACCAAGCCCAGAAGCTCTTCGTCGCCCAGCGCGTGGCTGAAGCTGATCTCGACGTCGGCGTGTTCGTCCTTGTCGATCACCGGGTTGTTGTCGGCCAGCTCGCCGACAACAACCGTGAAGCCCTCGGTCGGGCCGGCGTCGTTGTCGGAGACGTAGATGTGCGCGGACGTCGCCAGGCCGCGGTGATAGATGCTCTCCAGGGCCTGCTCGTCCTCGTGGGAGGTCGTGGTCCAGTGCTCGATCTTGATGTTCTGCTCGCTGTCCGTGTCCGTGTCTTCCAAGCCGTGGACGTTGATCAGCTGCTCGCGGTCCCAGTTGCTATTGACGCCCGCGCCCCGGAAGGTGAGCGTGACCGTGTCGGCGGGCATCCCGCCCGGCCGGCTCAACTGCACCGCGTCGCGGGCATCCTCCGGCACCGTCGCGGTCACGGTCACCTTCAGGTTCCGCCCGGGGTCTCGCTTGAGATTGACCCCGTAGAAGGCCCCCTGCCCCTCCGTCACCAGCGTCCCGACGGTCGTCACCTTGAGCAGCGTGTCGTCCTCCGCGCCGGGTCCGGCGGTGAACACGGGCGACATCGCGTACACCCAGCGGTTGCCGTAGGGGATGCCATCGGGGGTGTTCGTGTCGTCCAGCGGAAACGACTGGCTGTGGTCGGCGTGGGCCAGGTCTTGGGCCGCCGCCAGCGTGCGCCCGCTCTTGACCGTGCCGTCGTCGAGGCAACCGGTCATGACCTCGCCGCTGACACCCAAGCGAGTACCGCTCTGCTTGGTGGCCTCGTTCCGCCGGTCGCCGTCCCAGGAGCCGTCATAGAAGTCGTGGTAGTTGTCCGCCACCTGGTCGCTGTTCAGCCAGTAGATGGCGATGCCGTCGCTGGTTGCGCTGGTCGAGCCGTCGGTGTAGGCGCTGCCGCTCCACATGCCGGTGTTGGTCCGCGCGTCGTCGCTGCCGTGGCAGCCGACCAGCGTGACCAACCCGGCGTAGCGCTGCAGCTCCGCATGGCCGCTGCGGCCCGCCAAGGCCTGCACGGCATCGTTGTAGGCCGCAAGTGACGCCGGTGGGTTGTTGCGGTCGAGCCCGCCTTCGGCCACAAACAGCAGTCGGAACTTCTCGCCCGGGCGCACCACGTTGGGCAGGAGCGCCCAGTCGTGGGGCACGACCACGTCGCCGGTTTCGTCGTCGATCATGCGGAAGACGATCGGCGACCCTGGAAGCGTGCCCAGGCTGACGCCGACCACGAAAGGCGCGTTGTCGCCCCGGCCGACGTCAACCCTGACCACCCGCTCCGAACGCTCGGAGTTGTCGACCGGGGTAAACCGCACGACCGCCTGCGACGCCCCGGCGCTGAAGACCACGGTCGAGGACGACAGCTCCACGCCCGCCTGCGTCGCCGGCTGCAAGGCGAGGCGGTAATCCGCGCCCGCCCTCGCCCCCTGAATCACGAGCGGCACGAACACCAGCTCGCCGCCCGTCAGCGCGCGGCTCAGGGTGACGGTGATGTCCTGGTAGCCCGCCGCGCCAGCAGCGCCCTCGACCACGTCGCCGTCGTTGTTTCCTCCACTCGCCGACAGGCTGATGTCCACCGCTGCCGGCGTCTGCCCCTGGGCCCGGGGGGCGGAGAGGAGCGCGGCGCCGGCGATCAGCGCCAGCAGCAGCAGCGCGGCGCCCGAGGCACGTCGAATGAGCGCAGGCGGTGACACGCGCCTACCCCCGCTTCGCCCGCCCGGCGCGGCGTGTGCGGGGGGGGGTAGGTGGTTGCCCGCGAGCGGATCGCGGTCGGCCTGCCGGCTGCCGTCCGACCTCCGGGCGATCGCTGCTGCAGTCCGGCAGTTCACCATCTCGGTCACCTCCGACGCGGCCTCTCAGGGAGAGCGTAACGCACACCGCAATCCGAGCGATCCCCCCTCACCCCGGCGACCGGCGGCTGCCGCTGGGCGGCGGCAGGGCCGGCCAGACCCAGACCCAGGCGTGTGCGCACCGACGCACGAAGAACTGAGCGAACCGAACCGGGCGAGGCCACGGCCCGATCCCTTCGCTGATCCGGGCCGGGCCGCAGATCGCGCTGCCCGCCGTCCGTTCCCACCGTCGTTTGCAGGGCGCCGACGACCTCGCCTCACGCCAAGCTCACCGGAGCGGCCTCCTTCGACGGCTCCGGCGGCACCGCGCACGGGCCGATCCAACCGAGCCTAACGCTCGCGATCGTCGATCCCGCCGACCCCGTGGGCGCGCGGCGCTGGAGGACTGCGCCCGGCACCGCTTCCCCGACGACTACGCTCACATCGACTCCCTGCAGATGACCGCGGACGGCGTGCTCGCCTCCCCGGTCCGAGGCGGGCCGGAACCGCGCCTGCTGCTCGACAACGGCACGGCCGGCGTCGCGCACCGGGATAGCGACTCTCGCCGCACCGAGCTCTGCTCGAACAGCAGGAGGTGCGTGACGACCCAACCGCACCCTGATGTCCAACCATCTTCCGGCCGCTCACTTGCGGCAGTTCACCTGGTCAAACGTCTGGGGCGATCAGTGGTCAACGGACCATGGCCATCGACACGAGGCGACCGTCGCCGTCTTGCCGACGGGGCTCGCCGGGTTCGCCAGCGAGGTGCGCGCCCTGGCAGTCAGCCGGACGGCGTTCCCCGCGCCCCGCATCCCCCTGTCGGTCTACTTCCCCGAAGCCGCACCCGAGCGGATGGCGGATGACGAGGCTCGCTCCCTAATCGGTCACGCCGCAGCATTTGAGGCGGCGCTCTCGCTCGAACCGGCGCCGCACGCGCTCGCGGTCCGGGTCACTCGCCGGGACAACGCATAGGACCCGACGACTCGTGGCGACGCGGCGCTGATGCGGACGATCGCCGCCGGCCGCCACGTCGCCGAAGGGGCAGTCCGGTGCTGACCGGAGGGAGCGATCAGCCGGCCAACTGGTTGTCCGTCAGTGGCCTACCATTCTTGCCTCGCGCCCGTCGATGTCTCTGGCCGCGTGGGCCGGGTTGGCGAACAGCGAAGACGGGCGAAGCGCGCTCATGCTCTGAACGGTCTGGAGGCTCAACGCCCCGCTCCATCCGGCTCGCGGCGATCGGCGACCGAAGCGTCGAGCCGGCCCAGTCGCCGACGCCCAGGCATCCATCGATCTGCCCCACAGCCTCAGTGTCAACCCACGCACCAGCCAGTCCAGGCAGCAGCCCAGGAGCAGCTGCCACCGACGAGTGACTTCCTCGATCGCCACGGTTGACGCCTCCCGGAGACAACCGCTGCCCTTCTCGGATTCAGACTCGATCGCCAGCACGGCGACCAGACTGGCCCGGCCCCTGGCGGAGCGGCGCCACGACCGCGGCGACTCACAGGCGGCCGTGGTGATGTCGGCCCCCGCTCGCTGATCATGGCTTCTGGCATACTGAATCTGTCACGCTGGGGTAGGATCCCGCGGGTCGGCAAGTGAACGGAACTGAGCCATGCGCGGCAGTCGGATCTGGCTCGCCGCGGCGATCGCGCTCTTCGTCGGCTTCTGGGTGCTGCGCGGCGTGTTCGGCGGTCCGGACGCGTCCCGGAGCGAGTCGCGCGAAGCGGCGGGTCGGCCCGTGCCCGTTGCGGAGGACGTCGAGGAGCAGCAGCTGGTCGTCGAACTGGTCGAGCCCCCGTCCTCGGCGGGAACGATCTCGCCGACCGGGCTCCTACGACGCATGTACCCCTCGCTCTGGGTGGCCGAAGGGTTCTGCTGGGAAGAGGCCGAGGCGGCATACGACGGCGCCTCCGCCCGAATCGACACCGGACTTGCGCCGGGAGCGGATCCGCCGGCCGATCTCTTGCAGTTCTTCGAAGGCCGGGGCAAACACTATGACGATTACGGGTACCGGTGGTTCAACCGCAATCAGCTGCTGTTCATGCACCAGGAGATGCTGGTCACCGCAGGCGGGCGAAGCGGCCCCAGTGCGGGCGTGACGCGAATCGTGCGCCGCGAAAGCCCAGACGGTCGGCAGTTCTGGGAGCAGTACGACGGCGCGGCGGTGTACCCCTGCGACTAGGAGATGTCAACGTGGTCGCCCACCGACTCTCCCAGCGTAGAGTCCAGCGTGGGAGTGATGACCTGATCTGGCCGCCGACAGAACGCCCGTCCAGCGGGAGCCGCGACCGGAGAGCCTCTGGCCGCGAACCCGGTCGTGCTCAGGCTGCAGGCGTTGTTCACTTGGCCGCCTCGCCGCTGCTCCGCTCGCAGCCAATCCAGCGTGTAGCGCGCCCGTTTGCGCTCCGCCCGGCCGCGCGCCACGCAACCACCAACTCCGCCGCCGCCCCGCAGACCTGTATCTCGCCCGGTTCCCCGCCCTCGGTGATCAGCTCGGAGAAGATGCGACGAGGGGCGACCAGCGAACGCTACCGTGCTCCGTCGTCGTCCACATCCTCCACACCGACATCGTTGTCCCCATATGCCCATCCCTGTGCGAGGCGAGCCTCGACCTCCAATCGCACGTGTTGCTCAGAATCCTGGAGTCGCTCCCCCGCGGTTCGCTCACCGCCGGTTCGTCCGGCGCCGGTTCAGTCGCCTGTCCTCCCTGTTCCTCTCGTTCCTCGCCCTCGGCCTGCTGCCCGTGTCCGCGCTGATACTTCTCCAGCACGCCCCGCATCCGCGGGCTGACGTGCCGGGGCTCGCTGCACTTGCACGCGGTGCGCCAGGTAGGTGAGCCCAGCCGCTCGCCCGCCTCGACGATGCCCACCGCTGCGACCAGGCGGTCCAGCGCCGCCAGCAACTCGTCGTCGCAGGGCGCCCCCGCGCGTCCCCGCCAGCTGGCCCGCCTGCGCGCCGCGCCCGAACTGCTGCCCTCGGCCGTCAAGGAGATCCTGCGCTGGGTCTTGCCCGTGGTCCACTTCGCTCGGCTCGTCACCCAAGACACCGAACTGGGCGGCGTCCCGATCCCCGCCGGCGACAGGGTCGTCTTGTTCTACCCCTCCGCCAACCGCGACACGGACGTCTTCCCCGAGCCCGACGGCTTCGACATCGCCCGCGTGCCCAACGACCACCTCGCCTTCGGCGGCTTCGGCGAACACTACTGCCTCGGCGCCCACCTCGCCCGCCTGCAGCTGCAGACCAACTTCCGCCACATCTTGGCGCGGCTCGACGACATCGAACTTGACGGTCCGCCCGGACGCCTGCGCTCCGGCTTCGGCGACCGGATCAAACGGCTGCCGATCCGCTGTAGCGCACGCTGGACTGTCCTTTCCCCGAGTTGTGGCGACAGGTGTGAACCTGGAGATGTGAGGGGCCAGGCGACGATCCTGCTGTGTGTGACCGGACAGGGGGAGGCTTCGCCATGACCCCGGAGGACTCAATCTACCGCTTTCGTCTGAGGACCTTGGCCTGGGCCGAGGAGTTGGGCAACGCACGCGCCGCGCTCCCGCTTCGGCCGCTCGAGTTCACCCTCGACCCGCAGGTGCGCAGGCGGAGGCCAGAGACCACCCTCCGTGGCACGATCAGGCGCCACGACTGCTGGGGCTCAGGTCAGCAGCGCGGCCCCGAGCGGCCGCGCCGGACGCGGAGCCGCGCTCCCGCCGACCTCCCGGCGAACCCGGTCGGGGTGCGCGGGAAGGTCCGGCGGGCGGGGCGCGGGGCTAGGGCCTGTTCACAGTAGCGCGTAGATCTGTCAGAGTGAGGTCGCTGGCGGCGCGGCCATGGTGATCAGATGAGATTGACGGATGCGCAGTACGAGCGGATCGCGCCGTTGTTGCCGACGCCGGGCGGTAAGTCGACGGTAGCCCAGCGCCAGGTGATGGATGCGCTGTGGCACATCGCCAAAGAAGGCTGCAGCTGGCCCGGGCTGCCGCCCGAGTTCGGACCCTGGCACACGATGTACTTCCGGCTCAATCGCTGGGCCAAGGCCGGCGTGCAGGAGCGGGTCGTGGCCGAGTTGCAGCGCGACCAGCTGGCCGGGCTGGAGCTCGAGGCGCTGTCCTTGGACAGCACGATCATCAAGCTGCACGCGGATGGCGCGGGCGCGCTCAGAACAAGGGGTGCCAGGCGATCGGCCGCTCGCGCGTCGGCCTGAGCAGCAAGCTGCACGCCTTGGTCGCCGACGAGCGTACCGCGTTGATCATCGGGCTCACACCTGGTCAGGCCGGCGATGCGCCCGCTGGTCGCGAACTCCCGCGCCGGCTCGGGCCGGTCGCGGGCGGCCCGGCGCTGATCACGGACCGTGCCTATCACGGCCACCAGACGCGCCAATTGGCGCGCGAACTGGGCTACCGCACCGTCGCCCGCCGCTCCGCTATCGCAACCCGTCC
>JAPOYM010000073.1 GCA_026706565.1 bacterium | reverse complement strand
CGCCGCCGAGGATGATCATGGGCGTCGGTCCGATGCGCCCGGTCGCCCAGCCCACGAGGGGCGCCAGGGCGTACATGCCCACGATGTGGGTGGAGATGACGAAGCCGATGATGCGCAGACCCTGATCGCCGTCGGTCATGTGCAGGGGCGTCATGACCATCGTCGCGACCATCACCCCCTGCCCCACCATCATCGCCACCGTCGCCAGGCGGGCGGGAGGCAGCCGGGCGATGATGCCGAGCGACCTCAGCAGGCTGCCGCGGCCACGGGCGGCGTCGGCGCCACCGCCGAGACGGCGGGCGACCAGGAGCGGATCGGGCCGCAGGCCCCGGTCGAGAACGAGCACGGCCATTGAGAACACGACGGCGGCGAAGATGAACGGACCGGCCAGTTCCTCCAGACCCAGCGCGCCGGCGACAACCGTGAAGGGACCGGTGGCGAGCGTGGGCCCGGCGATGGCGCCCGCCGTGGTCGCCCCGACGAGCAGCCCGATAGTCCGGGCCCGATCAGCGGGCCACGCCAAGTCGACGACGGCGAAGCGGGCGGCGAGGCCGCAGGCGCTCCCGGTGCCGACGGCCGCCATGCCCACGAGGACGAGCGCGTACATATCCACCACGGTGGCCAGGAGCATCAGGAGCGAACCGGCGAGAGCCAGCAGGTAGCCCGAGCGCAGCCCCACCCGCCGGCCGCTGCGGGCCATGAGCTTCGCCAGAGGGACCGCCGTGAGGGCCGCTCCGGTGGTCATGCCCGCGGCGGCGATGCCGCTGAGCGTGGCGCTGCCGGTGATCTCGTCGGCGAGCACCGCGACGATGCTGAACGCCCCGCCCGCACCGGCGCCGCCCGCGGCGACGGTGCCCATCAGCACGCCCAGCGTGCGCCGCTGGATCTCCTGGACGGATCGACCGGTCTCGGGGTCCCGGTCCGGCCCCGGACCCGACGGACCATTCGACGGCCCGCCGCCGGAACGCCGAGCCGCCTGATGCGTTCGCTCAGCCGGCTCCGTCACGAAACCAGACTAGGCGCCCGGAACCGGCGATCCGGTCCCGGAACGCTGTCCGCAGCGCGCCGCCCCTGCCCCGGTAGAGTGCCCGCGGTGCAGTGGTCAGAACCCCCAGCCATGACTCTCGATCCGGCGCTGCGCTACTCGGCCACGCTCGACACCACGTGCGGCAGCATCGAATTGGATCTCCAGGCCGAGCGCTCCCCGCTGGCGGTGAACAACTTCGTCTTCCTGGCCCGGCAGGGCTACTACGACGACTGCCCCGTGCACCGGGTGGTGCCGGGTTTCGTAGTGCAGGCCGGTGACCCCACCGGAACCGGACGTGGCGGCCCCGGCTACCGCTTCAACGACGAACTCGACGGGCGCGGCCAGTACCGGGAGGGCACTCTGGCGATGGCCAATGCCGGCCCCGACACCAACGGCTCGCAGTTCTTCATCTGCCTGGCGAGCGTGAACCTGCCACACGCCTACACCATCTTCGGCCAGGTCACCGCCGGAATGGAGGCCGTAGCGGCCTTCGCGGCACTGCCGCGGCGCGGTGAGCGCCCCAAGGGCGACGCCAAGATCCGCTCGGCGACGATCAGCACCGAACCCATCGCCGGCGCCTGAACCCGCCGGCAGGGCCGGGCGCTGTCAGATTCGCATGCCCCCGATCACCAGCCGGCTGAACTCCCTGCCGATCTGCGCGGCGCTGGCCGGGCCGTCGGGGCGGTACCAGAACGCCATGGAGTTCATCATGCCGATGATGCCGATGGCGGCGAGCCGAGGGTTGACCTCGGACTTGATCTCCCCGGAGCGCTGGCCGCGGCGGATCTGCGAGATCAGGAACCTGTTGTAGACGTCGCCCGCCTCGCGGATCGTCTTCTGGCGCTCTTCCGAGAGCGCCCGGAACTCCCTGAAGAAGACCGAGGTCTGCACGTAGTTCTCGGAGAAGACCTCTGCGTGCCCGTGAACGAGTGCCTCGATCAGCTCCAGCGCATCGCCGTCGCGCTGCTCGAGTTGCTCGATGACGTTGAGAGCGGCGTCGTAGGCCCCCTTGATGACACTGAAGAGAAGATCCTCCTTGGTGTCGATGTAGTAATAGAGGCTGCCTTTGAGGATCCCCACCTCCTCGGCAATCTCCTGAATGGAGGTCGCCTCGTACCCCTTCTCGTTGAAGATCCGCGCGGCGACGTCGATGACCTCCTGGCGGCGCCGCTTCGAGGGCCTGGGTGTGTCGGTGGCAGCCTCAGCCATTGACAACTCCTCAAACAACTGTTGGGTTGACAGATCGGCGCTAGATTGTAGCGCTAGCACCAAACCGTACAGCAGGGCACTCCCCTCACAGGTTCTCCGAGGGCGAGTCCAACCGGTCCGCGGGTACTGTGCCGGGAACGGTTGGGCGCACCTCGGGCGAACCGGTGGGCCGCCCGGCACAGAGCCGACTATGAGCCTCCCCGACAATCCGGTCCCCGGCGGAGCCGAATCGCACGACGACGAGGACTCGCCACGCGCCCGGGCCGAGGCGCAGTGGCGGGCCGCCTTCGAGGCCGCCCCGCTGCGCGACGGCGCCTTCGAGACCATGTCCGGCATCCCGCTGGCAGCGGTCCACGGGGACCCCCCGTATCCCGGGCAGTTCCCGTACACGCGGGGCATCTACCCCTCGATGTACCGCTCACGGCTCTGGACGATGCGGCTCTTCGCCGGCATGGGCACGGCCGCCGACACCAACATGCGCTTCAAGAGGCTCCTGGAGGCCGGCGGCACGGGGCTGTCGACGGCCTTCGACATGCCCACGCTCATGGGGCGCGACTCCGATCATCCCTGGGCGGTCGGCGAGGTGGGCCGGGCCGGCGTGGCAGTCGACACGATCGCCGACATGGAGGACCTCTTCGCCGGCATCGACCTGAGCGGCGTGAGCACGTCGATGACCATCAACGGCCCCGCCAACATCCTGATGGCCATGTACATCGTCACCGGCGAGCGGGGCGGCACCGAGCGCAGACGGCTCAGCGGGACGATCCAGAACGACATCCTGAAGGAGTACCAGGCGCAGAAGGAGTACATCTTCCCGCCACGCCCCTCGGTGCGGCTGGTGACCGACCTGATCCGCTTCACCACCGCCGAGATGCCGCGCTGGCACCCCGTGTCCATCAGCGGCTACCACATCCGCGAGGCCGGCTCCACGGCCGCCCAGGAACTGGCCTTCACGCTCGCCAACGGCTTCGCCTACGTGGAGGCGGCGACGGCCGCGGGGCTGGACGTGGACGACTTCGCCGGGCGCCTGTCGTTCTTCTTCAACAGCCACATCGACTTCTTCGAGGAGATCGGCAAGTACCGGGCCGCCCGGCGCATCTGGGCGCGCTGGATGCGCGACCGCTACGGCGCCCGCCACGAGCGGTCGCTGCAACTGCGGTTCCACACCCAGACCGCCGGCGTGTCGCTCACCGCCCAGCAACCCGAGGTGAACATCGCCCGCGTCGCCACCCAGGCGCTGGCGGCGGTGCTCGGCGGCACCCAGAGCCTGCACACCGACAGCTACGACGAGGCGCTCGCCCTGCCGACCGAGCAGGCGGCGCGCATAGCCCTGCGGACCCAGCAGGTGATCGCCCACGAGACCGGCGCTCCCAGCGTGGCCGACCCGCTCGGCGGCTCCGCCTACGTGGAGTGGATGACCGACGAGATGGAGCGGCGCGCCACCGAGGTGTTCGATCATCTCGACAAGCTCGGTGAGGGCTCGATCCTGGAGGGCGTCTACGAGGGCATCGCCAACGGCTACTTCACCGGCGAGATCGCCGACAGCGCCTACCGCTTCGAGCGCGAGGTCAACGCCGGGCGGCGGATCATCGTGGGCGTCAACGCCTACACCGAGGGCGACGACGGCGACACCCCCATCCTCTACATCGACGACGACGTGGAGGCGCAGCAGTTGCGGCGCCTCGCCGAGGTGCGCCGCCAGCGCGACGCCGCCGCCGTCACAGCCGCCCTGGATACGTTGGCCGCCGAAGCCGCCGATCCGACGGTCAACCTCATGCCGCCCATCATCGACTGCGTGCGCGTCGAGGCCACCGAAGGCGAGATCGTCGGTGCCCTCGAGGGCGTCTTCGGCACTTACACCGAACCGGCGGTGGTATGACAGGCCCGGCCGCCGGCACAGCGGGCCCGCAGGCCGAACGCCACCACGACCGACATCGCCGGCAGCCGGTGCGGGTGGTGCTGGCCAAGCTGGGGCTCGACGGCCACGACCGGGGCCTGAAGGTCGTCGCCCGCATGCTGCGCGACGCCGGCCTGGAGGTGATCTACCTGGGTCTGCGCCAGACGACCGAGTCGATCCTGCTGGCCGTCGAGCAGGAGGACGCCGACGTGATCGGCCTCTCGATCCACAACGGCGGTCACCTCACGCTGGCCCCCCGCATGGTGGATGCGGTGCGAGCCGCCGGGCTGGTCGTGCCGGTCGTGGTGGGCGGCATCGTCCCCGACGTAGACCTCGAGCGCCTGGCTGAGGCGGGCGTGTTCGCCGTCCTCGGTCCGGGCGCCTCGGCGGCGGAGGTGGCCGAGACAGTCCGGGCGGCGGCCGCGGCCCGCCGGATATGACCGTCGAGCCGACCGGGGCGCCCGCTCCCGAGCACCCCGCGCCGCCGCCCTCGAACCCGGCGGGCAGCCCACCCGACGACGTGGCGGCGCTGTTCGCGCGGACCCGCAACGGTGACCGCCGGGCGCTCGGACGGCTGCTGACCTACACCGAGGGGGGCGGGCCGCTCGCCGACGCCGTCGCTGCCTCCGCCTGGCCGCTCACCGGCGGCGCGCATGTGGTGGGTGTCACCGGCGCGCCGGGGGTCGGCAAGTCGACCCTCACCGACCGCTTGGCGCAGGTCGCGATCGACGACGGCCGGCGGGTCGCCATCCTGGCGGTGGATCCCTCCTCGCCGCTCACCGGCGGCGCCATCCTCGGCGACCGCGTGCGGATGGGCAGCGCCGCGGCGGCGGGGGGGCCGTTCGTGCGCTCCATGGCGAGCCGCGGGCAGTCCGGCGGGCTGGCCTTGGCCGCGCTGGGGGCGGTGCGGCTGCTGGACGCCGCCGGCCACGACCAGATCTTCGTGGAGACCGTCGGCATCGGACAGGTCGAGGTGGACATCGCCCGCACCGCCGACACCACGATCGTGGCGGTGAGCCCGGGCTGGGGCGACGCCGTGCAGGCTAACAAGGCCGGGCTGCTGGAGATGGCCGACATCTTCGTGGTCAACAAGGCGGACCGGGCCGGCGCCGCCGACGCCCGGCGCGACTTGGAGCACATGCTGGATCTGGGCCACCACGGCGACTGGCGGCCGCCGGTGGTCTTGGCGGTCGCCACCACCGGGGACGGCGCCGACGAGCTCTTCAAGCACGTCGGAGAGCACCGCAGGCACCTGCGGGACCACCGCAGCGAGGGCGACCGCCGAGCGCGCCAAGTGGCCGAGGAGATGCGCCGCCGTCTGCACCGCTGGGTGGACGTCCTCGTGGCGCAGCCGTCGGGGCGCGCCGCGGAGCTGTTCACCGAGGTGGCGGCGGGACGCCTGGCGCCGTCGCTGGCGGCGCGGCGACTGGCCGGCGAACTCGGCCGCGCCGACGGCGCCGGAGCCGAGACGGGCGGCTGACGTGCGGAGCACTCTGACCGGCGGGGGGGACGCGGTCGTGCTGACGGGCTGGCAGCAGGCCCGTGAGGCGTACCGGAGCAAGGACCTGCGCCAAGCCATGTACGACGAGGGCGCGCTCATCATGGAGGACTGCCTGCTGGTGCTGCACGGCGAGGCCCACCGCCGCCGACGTCGCGTCGAGAACCGGCTGTTCCGCCGGGAGACCTTCGCCCACTGGGAGCGCCGGGTCCTGGGCGACACCCTGGAGGCCGTGATGATGCCCTACGTGGCGGCCGGGCGGGCCGACCTGCGGGCGCTCGGCTACCGGGCCGCCATCAGCCTCACCGCCACGATCGCCGGGGTGGACCACGACCCGGCGAACGCCGCCCACACCTCGCGGCTGGAGCACTTCGTGCGCACCTTCAGCGCCGGCGCCACCCTGGCGCACTCCACCGGGGACCGCGACGAGGTGCGCCGGGAGGTGCGAGAGCAGCTCGGAGCGTTCCGGGCCGAGATGCTGGCCGATTCCCTCCACCGCCGCCGTGAGCTGCTGGCCCGGCTGGCCGCCGGTGAGACCGCCGAGGAGGACCTGCCCCGCGACGTGGCGACGCTGCTGCTGCGCCACCAAGAGGCCCTGGACATCTCCCCTGCGGTGATCGAGCGGGAGATCTGCTTCTACCTGCAGGCCGGGGCCCACAGCACCGCCGACACCTACACGCACGCGCTGGACGCGCTGTTCCGCCGCGCCGCCGCGCACCCCGAGGATCTCCGCCGGGCGGCCGCCGACCCCGCCTTCGCCCAGCGCTGCGTACACGAGTCGCTGCGCCTCAACCCGGCCAGCCCGGTGGCGTGGCGCGAACCGCTGCGCACCGTGAGACTGCGCGACGGCACCGTGCTTCCCCAGGGCAGCCGGGTGGTGATCGATCTGGCCGCGGTGAACCGCGACCCCGAGGTGTGGGGGCCCGACGCCGGCGTCTTCAACCCGCACCGCTCGGTGCCCGAGGGCGCCGACGCTTGGGGGCTCAGCTTCGGCGCCGGCGCCCACGCCTGCATCGGCGCCGAACTGGACGGCGGCATGGACCTGCCCAGCGACGGGCCGCCCCCAGACGACCACCTCTACGGGACGGTGGCGGTGATGGTCACGGCCACGATCGCCGCCGGCGGCCGGCCCGACCCGCACAACCCGCCCGTGCAGGATCCCCACACCAAGCGCCGCCACTTCTCCTCGTACCCCATCGTCTTCCCGGAACCTCAGGAGCAGCCATGACAGCCGACCGTTCGTTTCTCGTCACCGGCGGCGCCGCCGGAATCGGCGCTGAGATCGCCCGGCTGGCTGGGGCTGCGGGCTACCGCGTGGGCGTGCTGGACACCGACGGCGCCGGCGCGCAGCGCACCGCCGGCGAGATCGGCGGGGCCGTGGCGCTGCAAGGCTCGGTAGCCGACGAGGCCGAGGTGGAGGCTGCGCTCGACAGCTTCGGCACCCCCGAGGTGCTCGTCAACAACGCCGGCATCGTGCGCTTCGGCCCGCTGCTGGAGCACAGCGCCGCCGACTTCGGCGCCGTCGTGGCGGTGAACCTTCTCGGTACGTTCCTGTGCGGTCGGGCAGCGGCGCGGCGCATGGCCGCCGCCGGGGGCGGCCGGATCGTGAACATTGCCTCCATGAACGGCACCGCCCCCGGGCCCAACGCCGGGGCCTACGCCTCGACGAAGGCAGGCATCATCATGCTGACCCAGCAGATGGCGCTGGAGTGGTCGCGGCTGGGGATCAGGGTCAACTGCGTGGCCCCGGGCCTCATCGACGGCGGGATGTCGGCCCCCATAAACGCCGACCCGGTGCTGCGGGCCGAGCGCGAGCTGGCCGTGCCCGCCGGCCGGCTCGGCTCCGCCGCCGACATCGCCAAGGCGGTGCTCTGGCTCGCCTCCGGCGACGCCGACTACATAACGGGGCAGACTCTGCTGGTGGACGGCGGCATCACCATGTCGATCCTCTCGCACCTGCCCCGGCCGGCCAGCGTGGACGGCGTGGGCGGGGCGGCGCGCACCCCCGGACGCTCGGCGGCGCCATGAGACCCACAGAAGGCATGTCGGTGCTCATCACCGGCGGCGGATCGGGCATCGGCGCAGGCGCAGCCGAGCACTTCACCGCCGCCGGGGCGTCGGTGACTATCAGCGGCCGCCGAGCCGAGAAGCTGCAGGCGGTGGCGGACCGGCTCGGCGAGCGCTGCCGCGCGGCGCCCGGTGACGTGACCGTCGCCGCCGACCGCCGGCGCATGGTCGAGTCCGCCGTGAGCCACGGCGAGGGGCGACTCGACGTGCTCATCAACAACGCCGGGAACATGTACCGCGGCCCGGTGACCGAACTTGAAGAGGAACGGCTGCTGGAGCTGTTCCACAGCAACGTGGTGGCGGGAATGATGCTGTGCGGCCTAGCGGTGCCACACCTGCGGAGCACCCGGGGATGCATGCTGTTCGTGGGCTCGGTACACACCAAGCGCTGCTTCCCGGGCGTCTCGCCGTACGCCGCCACCAAGGGCGCCCTCGAGACGCTCACCGGGGTCCTCGCCGCCGAACTGGGCCCGCAGGGCATCCGGGTGGGCTGCGTCCGCCCCGGCGCGGTCCTGACCGAGATCAACCAGCGGGCAGGCCTCTTCGACGACGCTCAGGCCGCGGCCCGCCTGGCGGCCATGTCGGGCGCCCACGCGCTCGGGCGCATCGGCACCGCCGGCGAGATCGCCGAGGCTTTCGAGTACCTGGCTCGGGCCGAGTGGACCACCGGGGAGGTGCTGGTGGTGGACGGCGGCCTGGGCCTCGGGGTCACCCATGACTGAGCTCGCCGGCCGTAGCCCCCGCGCAGCCGTGGACGACCACCTCGCCGCGGTTCTGACCGGCGATCCCGCCGCCATGGCGGCCGACTACGCCGAGGGTGCGGTGCTCGTCCGCCACGATGCGTCCTATGAGGGCGCGGCGACCATCGCCGAGTACTTCACGTCGGTCCCGGAGCGCCTCGGCGGCGGAGAGGTGCGGTTCGGCGAGCGACGTGACGAGGGCGAGGGTCGAGTCTCCGTGCGATGGCGCATTGCCGGAGGGCCCGGCGACGGCACCTCCGGGCGCGACACGTTCACGGTCGCAGGCGGCTTCATCGTTCACCAGACCGTCGCACTCGACGATGCCGATTTCTGAGGGACTCCCTACCATGAGCCGCCGACCATGACCACCTCCGCCGGCACCGCACTCGAGAACACGGAGTACCACCGGATGAGCCTTGAGACCCTCGCACCCAGCACCGACGAACTCGCCGCGATGACCCCTGAGGACTTCGTGGGGCTGCTCCGGGCCGAACTCTCCAAGCCCGGCACCGGCATGGGCGACCACCCGGTCGTGGCCGCCATGGAGGACGGCAGCGTGACGGTCCCGCAACTGGTGCTGTTCTGCGAGCAGTTCTACCTGCACATCTCGCGCATGCTCCCGTGGATCGGGGCCATCTACGTGAACTGCCCCCACGAGGATGTGCGCACGACGCTGGTCAAGAACCTGGCCGAGGAGTGCATGGGCATCGAGACCGGAACCAAGGCCCACCCCGAACTCCTGCTGGAATGGGGCGCGGCGCTCGGAGGCGACACCGACGCCATGCGCCGCGCCGAGCAGCTGCCCGCCGGGCGCCGGCTCACGGAGTACTTCGAGTTCATGGGCCTGTGCCGCGACTGGTGCGTGCCGCTGGCCGCCATCGGCATCGGCCTGGAGTCCTTCGTGCCCGAGACCTTCACCCGCATCGTGGCGGCCCAGAAGCAGAACTACGGCATGAGCGACGAGGACCTGATCTTCTGGACGATGCACATCCTCGCCGACGCCGAGCACGGCGACGAGGGCATCGAGATCGTCTCGGAGTACGCCCGCACGCCCGCCCAGCGCGACGCGGTGTACCACTGCACGCTCGAGACCGGGCGCCTGTTCTACGACATGTGGGACCTGTACCGGACCGTCCCGGCGTGATCGACCTGACGCCCGCTCAGGAGGCTCTGCGGGAGACCGTCGCCGCGCTCGCCTCCGACCTGTACGAGCCGCAGGCCGCCGCCTGGGACGCCGAGCGCACCCCGTTCCCCGACGCCGAGCGTCGACGCCTGGCGGAGTTGGGATACATGGGCATGGGGCTGCCAGCGGAGTGCGGGGGCGGCGGCGCCGACCTGGCCGACTCCCTCATCGTGATCGAAGAACTGGCCAAGGCCGCCCCGACGGCGGCGTTCCCGGTCTTCGAGGCCAACTGCGGCCCGGCCCGGGTCATCGACCTCTTCGGCACGCCCGAGCAGCGCCAGCGCCTGCTCTCCCCCGTCGCCGCCGGCGAGGTGACCATGGCGATCACCATCTCCGAGCCCGACGCCGGGTCGGCGGCCACCGACATGACCACCGCCGCGGTACGCCGGGGCGACCACTACGTCATCAACGGCACGAAGCGCTGGTGCTCGGGCGCGGGGCACGCCGAGCAGTACCTGGTGTACGCGCGCCTGGGCGACGAGCCCGGCGCCCGCGGCATCGGGGCGCTGGTGGTGGACCGGGACAGCGACGGGCTGAGCTTCGGCCCCCAAGAGCGCCTCATGGGGTTCCGGGGCATCCCCTCGGCGGACATGTTCTTCGACGACGTGGCGGTGCCGGCGGGGAACCTCGTCATCGACGCCGGCGGCTTCGGGCGACTGTTCACGGCGTTCTCGATCGAGCGGCTCGGCAACGCCACCATGAGCCTCGCCATCGGGCAGGCCTGCCTGGACCTCTGCGCCGCGTACGTGACCGAGCGGCGCCAGTTCGGCAAGGAGATCGTCGAGTTCCAGGCGACCCAGACCGCCCTGGCCGACATGGTCCTGCAGGTGGAGGCCGCCCGGCTGCTCATCCGGCGAGCGGCGGCGCGTGCCGGCCGGGGCGCGCCGCGCACTCTGGAGGCCTCGCTGGCCAAGTGCTTCGCCAACGAGATGGCCAAGAAGGTCGCCGACGCGGCGGTGCAACTGCACGGGGGCTACGGCTACAGCGAGGAGTACGGCATCGAGCGGCGCCTGCGCGACTCCCACGGCTGGGCCATCGCCGGCGGCACGCCCACCATCCAGAAGGTGCGAATCGTCTCGGAGTACCTAGAGCGCCGCTTCAACCAGCGCGCCTAGCAGGCGGCGGCACCTCGGTAGCGGGCGCTGGTGTGCGGGGTCAGTGGGGGGTGGGTTCGTCGCTCAGCAGGCGCAGCGCGTGGGGCACGACATCCAGAACGGCCTCGCTGCACTCGACGGCGCCGCGGGGCGATCCCGGAGCGTTCAGGATCAGGGCGCTGCCGCGGGTGCCGGCAACGGCGCGTGAGAGCCGTCCCAGCGGGTTCACCAGGCGCATGGCCTCGGAGAGCCCGGGGGCGAGGCGTTCGACCACCTGTCGGGTGCCTTCGGGCGTGAGGTCGCGGGGCCCGAACCCCGTCCCCCCGGTGGTGACGAGGAGACCGGCGAAGCCGTCGGTCATGTCCACCAGCGCCCCGGCCACCGATTCGGTGCCGTCGGCGACGGCGCGCCGCTCGACCACCTCGTAGCCGGCACCTGCCAGCAGCTCCTCGAGGGCCTCGCCGGAGCGGTCCTCCCGGGTGCCGGCGATCACCCCGTCGGAGACGGTGAGCACCTTGGCACGAAGACCGGCGGCACGCAGGTCGGTCACGCTGCGACCCTACCGGGGCGGCGCATGGCGCGGTAGCGAGCGCCGCACTGGATTCCGGCCCTCGCCGGAATGACGCACTGGGTGGTGCGCCGCTGTCGAGGAGGACCACGGCCGCCGAGCCGCACTGGATTCCGGCCCTCGCCGGAATGACCCACATGTGCGGCTGCACGCCGACAACGGTGCCAGCGGGGAGGGTCACACTGGAATCCGGTCCCCGCCGGAATGACCCACTGGGTGGTGCGCCGCTGTCGAGCGATGACTCCTGGGTTCGGAGGCGGCGGTTGTCGGTCGTGCCTCAGGTGCCGAGGCGGCAGGCGGGGCCGAGGCGGGCACCCCGCTGCCACTGGTCCGCCGGCAGGGCCCGCCGGCCGGCCGCCTGCACCTCCTCGAGGCGCAGACCGCCCGCCGCGGTCCCCACCACCAGCCCGTCGAGGAGGCCCGGCGAGCCGCTGTGCGACGGGACCACACCGGCACGGAGGATCCGCAGCCGCTCGCCTGCCAGCGTGGTCCAGGCACGCCCGAGGCGGACGCGCCGGTGCAGTTCGACGGCGGGGCGGTCCCAGTCGAGGCGCAGGTCTTCGGCGGTGACCTTGTCCGCCCAGGTGACCTCCCCGTCCTGCGCGACCGGGTCGCGCGGTCCGGCGCGCAACAGGTCCACCAGCAGCGGGCAGCTCAGCGCCACGAGGCGGTCCCGCAACTCGGCGAGGGTCTCGTCGGCGCCGATGGGCGTGGCCGTCTGGGCGTAGAGCGGGCCGGCGTCGAGGGTCTCGGCGAGCGCCATGAAGCTGACGCCGGTGACCTCATCGCCCGCCAGGATGGCGCGCTCCATGGGGGCTGCCCCTCGCCAGCGCGGCAGCAGCGAGAAATGCACATTCACCGCTGGCAGAACGTTGAGCACGTCGCCGCCGATGAGCCGCCCGTAGGCCACGACCACGGCACCATCGGCATCGCCGGCGGCGCCGATCGCATCCTCGGGGCGGTGCGTCACCGGGATGCCCGACTCGGCGGCGGCGCGGCCCACCGCGCTGGGTTCGGCCGCGCCCCGCCTGGAGCGGCGGCGATCGGGGCCCGTCACGGCCAGCATGACCTCGAAGCCAGCATCGCACAGGGCGCGCAGCGGTGCGGCGGCAAGCTGCGGGGTGCCGAAGTACACCAGCCGGCGAACCGTCGCCGGCCAAGGGGTCACGGCGTCACTCGCCGACGCCGGGCGAGGGGAGGTCGGCGGACGCAGTCGAGCGTGCTGCGGTCGTCGGGGCCACGCCGTCACTCGCCGGCGCAGGGGGACGGGACGTCGGCAGATGAAGTCGAGCCTGCTGCGGTCGTCGGGACCACGGCGTCACTCGCCGGCGCTGAGGGAGGGAAAGTCGGCGGACGAAGTCGAGCCTGCTGCGGTTTTCGAGGTCACGCCGTCACTCGCCGGCGCAGGGGGACGGGAGGTCGGCGGACGCAGTCGATCGCGTTGCGGTCGTCGGGGCCACGGCGTCACTCGCCGGCGCTGAGGGAGGGAAAGTCGGCGGACGAAGTCGAGCCTGCTGCGGTCGTCGGGACCACGCCGTCACTCGCCGGCGCCGAGGGAGGGGAAGAGTCCCGCCCCCGACGGGCCGAGGCCGCGCCGGCGCAGCTCGCTGAGGGCGGCGCGCCGCTGGTCGGGGTCGAGGCGCTCGGTGAGGAGCACG
>JAPOYM010000127.1 GCA_026706565.1 bacterium | reverse complement strand
GGCGGCTCGCTCGCCGACCGGCTCGACGGGCCGTGGCCCGAAGCCGACTGCGCGCACCTTCTACGAGGACTCGTCGATGCTGCGGAGGCCCTCGCCAGCCACAACACGGTTCATCGCGACATCAAGCCAAGCAATATTGTCTTCAACGCCTCCGACCGGCCGGTTGGGCCGATCACGATCAGTAGGCGTGTGCGGTCAGCCCATTCGGCGTGGATCACCTGTCGGCACGGATCACGACATGTGATACCGGTCGTAGCCCTCAGGGTCGAGGACCCGGTCGGGCCGGGCCTCCATGTCGAACTCGTCGGCATCGAACGCCGGTGCCACGATGTCACCGAGGATCCTCAGCTCACCCGCGGGGCGCGCGGCGGCGACCGGGGGTGTAGTGTTCGCGGCTCGGTCGAGGGACCGACGGGGCGCATGTCCAGCGCTTTTCGCCTGTCGGGTGGCTCTGTGGGGAGTCTCCGCGTATGCTGGTAAGACATCAATCTCCTAGCCGAATATGCCTCGCGATCCCTCCCCTGCCGTTACGATAGCGTCGACACTTCACCTGAATCGGGCTGGCCCAAAAGGGGAATCGATGGCCGAATACGATCTCAACCAAGCTGAAGCAGACAACCTTTTGGCGATGGAGAAACAGCGGGTCGATGACGAAGAATGGGACTTTCCGAGCTTCGGCCGCAGCGTGGCCATACCGCTCATATCAACGGATCGCCGTGAGCACTTTCGTCTTGATCTCTACCGGGGAAGGATCAACCTCAGCAAGGGCAGCTACCAGAATCGCGGGCGACAGGTCGTGATACTTGCACGCCTCGACTTCGGTGGTCCACCTCATCGAAATCCCGACGGCGAGGAGTTGGGGCCGAATCATCTCCATATCTATCGCGAAGGGTACGGCGACAAGTGGGCTCAGCCTGTACCGGAGGACGCGTTTCCTCAAATCGAGTCTCCTGGCAGGGCACTTGAGGATTTCATGCGGTTCTGCAATATTGTCAATCCACCGAACATTCAGCTTGGATTGATCGCATGATCTACGAAATTCGGGAACTCGTGGACAAGTACTGGTCGTGGCTTCGAGATCGGACGAGCGTCCGTGAGTTGAATGATTGGGTCGAGATCACCACTCCATACCTGGACAGACACAACGACTATCTGCAGATCTATGCCACCATCGGTAACGGCGGAATCCGCCTGACAGATGACGGCTATATCCTGGCAGATCTCAGGCAGTCGGGCATCACATTCGACACGCCGAGGCGTCGAGCGCTACTCGAGATGACACTGAACGGGTTCGGGGTCAGGAACAACGGTAGCGTCTTGGAAGTGAGAACCAGTGAGGCGAACTTCTGCACCCAGAAACACAACCTCGTACAGGCAATGCTAGCGGTCAATGATCTCTTCAGTCTGGCGTCGCCACGAGTCACGAGCATCTTTCTCGAAGATGTCATCACCTGGCTGGACGACTCAGATGTTCGCTATACCCCCAAGGTGAAACTCACCGGAAGCAGCGGATTCGATCACGTCTTCGATTTCGTGATCCCGAAGTCTCGACAGCGGCCAGAGCGCGTCGTCCGCTCGTTCAACCAACCCGACCGGCAGTCTGCCCAGACGATGGTGTTCTCTTGGATCGACACGAAAGAGGCGCGCCCCACCGAATCCAGCGCATACGCCATCCTGAACGACTCCGAACGTCCCGTGCCACAAGGCGTACCGGACGCTATGCAGAGCTACGGCATTCACCCCGTGCGGTGGTCTGGCCGCGAGCAGGCTGTCAAGGAACTGGCGGCCTGATCGACAGCCGGATCCTTGATGTAGGGGAGCGCGCCGCGGGCCGACTCGCCGGCTTCAGGCGGCGTCGTGCAGGCGGGCGGCTCGGCGGGCCAGTTCTGTCCGCGCGGCTCTGAGGTCCAGGCCGAGCAGTTCGCCGTCGGCCACCACTCGGCGGCCGCCGACGAAGAGGTGCCGCACGCGGCGGTCGGGGCCGAGCACCAGCGCCGTTAGCGGGTCGGCGATGTCGGCTAGGTCATCGGCGGGCCACACGGCGATGTCGGCGGCCATGTCCGCCTCGAGGCGGCCCAGCTCGCCGCTGCGGCCCAGGCAGGCGGCCCCGCCCGCTGAGGCCATCTCCAGCACGTCGGCGGGCATGAGCGCGTCGGCCCGTCGCTCCCGTTGGCGGGCGGTGTAGAGCGCCTGGCGCAGCTCGGGGAACAGGCCGCCCACCTCGTTGGAGGCCACGCCGTCCACGCCGAGGCCCACCGGGGACCCGGCGGCGCGCAGCCCCACCACCGGGCACATCCCCGCGGCGATGCGCGCATTGCTCGACGGGCAGTGGGCGACCCCCACGCCGGCGGCCCCGAGGCGGGCCGTCTCCGCGTCGTCGAGGTGGATGCCGTGCGCCAGCCACACGTCGTCGCCCATCCAGCCCCAGCCCTCCAGCACCTCCACCGGGCGCCGTCCGAAACGGGCCAGGCAGTGCTTCTGCTCCTCCAGGGTCTCGACGAGGTGGGTGTGCAGGCGCAAGCCCAGGCGGCGGGCCAGCTCGGCGGCCTCGACCATCAACTCGGTGCTGACCGAGAAAGGGCTGCACGGGGCGACGACGATGGAGACCCGCTCGCCGTCGTGGTACTGCGCCGCGAGGCGTTCGGTGGAGGACCCGATGGCGTCGCGGTCTTCCACCAGATGATCCGGCGGCAAGCCGCCGTCGCTCTCGCCGAGGTCCATCGACCCCCGCGACAGCGCGAGGCGCACGCCCACCGCCCCCGCAGCCTCGACGATGGCGTCGAACACCGTGTCGTCGCCGCGGGGCACCACGTAGTGGTGGTCGAAGACCGTGGTGGCGCCGCTGAGGGCCAACTCGGCCAGGCCCACCCGTGCAGCAGCCCCCACGTCGGCGGCATCCAACTGCCCCCAGATGGGGTACAGCGTCACCAGCCAGCTGAACAGATCGCAGCCGTCGGCACGACCACGCGTCATCCACTGGTAGAGGTGGTGGTGGGTGTTCACGAAGCCCGCGGTGATGACGTCGCCGTCGCAGCGGATCACCACCTCGCCCGCCTCGGGGGCCACGTCCCCGACCGCCACGATGCGACCGGCCTCGATGGCCAGGTCGCCGGGCCAGCGCCCGCCCCGCAGCACGAGCCGTCCAGGGTTCTGCGTGCCGTTCATCGGTCCATCATGGCACCGCCGGCGCGGTGGAGACGCCGCGACGGACCAGGGCCGGAGCCGCAGAGCGGCCGGTCCCCGGGGTGCTCAGAAGGTGCCGCCTCCCGTGGCGGCGTGGGGATGGTTCTCGGTGAGGCCCGCAGAGGTCACCCGCACGAAGGCGGCATTGCGCCGGAACTCCTCGAGATCGGTGGCGTCGAGGTAGCTCATCGCGCTCTTCACGCCCCCGAGCAACTGGTGCAGCACCTTGGCGACCTCGCCCTGGTAGGGCACGAGACCCTCGACGCCCTCCGGGGCGCGGTGCTCGAAGTACTCGTCGTCCAGTTCGTCGCCGTGCCGCTCGGCCCGACTCTCCACGGCCTCCCGCGAGGCCATCCCCCTGATTCGCTTGACGAGGCCCTTCGCGGAGTGCTCCACCTCGCCGGGGCTCTCCTTGGTGCCGGCGAAGAGGCTGCCGATCATCACGGTGTCGGCGCCGGCGGCCAAGGCCTTGGCGATGTCCCCGGAGGTCCTGATTCCGCCGTCGGCGATGACCGGGACGCCGCCAGCGCCCTCGACCGCGTCACCCAGGGCGGTCAGCTGCGGCACCCCCACCCCGGCGACCAGACGTGTCGTGCACACACCGCCCGGACCGACACCCACCTTGATGGCGTCGGCGCCGGCGCCGGCCAGGTCGGCGGCCCCGGCCGCCGTGGCCACGTTGCCGGCCACGAGGTCGACGTCTGCGAAGGTCTCCTTCAGCCGCTTGACGCCCTCGATGGCGTGGGTGGCGTGACCGTGGGCGATGTCCAGCACCAGCACGTCGGCGCCGGCGGCGACGCAACTCTTGGCTCGCTCCATCATGTCGTGGTCGGTGCCCACGGCCACCCCGACCAGCAGATCCTCCCCCGCCGCCTTGACCTTCTCGACCTCGAGGGCGTGGGCGTACGTGGGCAGGAACCGGTGGATGATCCCGATCCCGCCGAGGCGCGCCAAGGCGATCGCCATCTCCGACTCGCAGACGGTGTCCATGTTCGCCGCGATGATGGGCAGGCGCAGGTCGATGTGCCGGGACAGCCGGGTGTTGAGGTTCACCTGGCGCCGCGAGCGCACCCGTGAGCGGCGGGGCACCAGCAGCACGTCGTCATAGGTGAGCCCGATACGCACATCGTCCAGCGGCATGCGGGCACCTCCGAGACTACGGTCGGCAGACATTCAGCGGCGTGACCGGCACGCTCCCGATCGCACCGGCGAGAGGACGCCCTCAGTCTGCCACAGCACCGGTGCGGTCCGAGACGTCCGGCGAGCCGACGCGGGCCAAGAGGTGCTCGGCGGCCGCCCGCAGCGCGCCGGCGGCGGGCGTGTCGGGGAGCTCGGTCAGCGCCGCGGCCGCCCGGTCCGCCCACACCGAGGCCGCGGCGAACGCCTCCGGCACTCCCGACCCGGCGCGAATGATCCGGCGCGCCAGAGCGCTCCCCTCGGCGCTCAAGCCGGGCCCCAGGATCGAGCGCAGCTGCTGACCTGCTGGAGATTGGACGGCAAGCAGCACCGGCAGCGTGTAGTTCCCCTCGCGGAGGTCGTGGCCCGCCGGCTTGCCGAGCTCGTCGTCGCTGGAGATCACGTCGAGGATGTCATCGACGATCTGGAACGCCATCCCGTAGCTGTGCCCGAATTCCGAGAGCGCCTCGGTGAGCGGGGCCGGCAGCTCCGCCACGATCGCCCCCACCCGGCACGAGGCTGCGAGCAGCGACGCCGTCTTGCCGCCGATCGACAGCTCGTAGTCCTGCACCGTCCGGTCGCAGTTGTAGGCGTCCTGGTACTCGCGAATCTGCCCCTCGCAGAGCTTCCCGATCGTGGCCGCCAGCAGTTCGGCAACCTCGGTCCCGAGCGAGGCGGCGATCTGGCTGGCGCGGGCCAGCAGGAAATCTCCCACCAGGATCGCCGTGGCGTTGCCCCAGGTGGCGTTGACGCTCGCCACGTTGCGCCGCGTGATGGCACCGTCGATCACGTCGTCGTGATACAGCGACCCCATGTGCACCAGCTCGACCGCGACCGCTCCGGCGATGACACCGTCGCTACAGCTGCGGCCCTGCGGATCGGTTGTCCCGGCCGAAGCGATCGCCAGGCCCGGCCGGATGCGCTTGCCGCCGGCGCCGATGAGGTGGCGCGCGACCGTGGACAGGAAATCCAGGTCGGAGCGCACCTCGGCTCGGAGATGCAGCTCCGCCCGCGCCAGATCCTTGCCCAGGCTGGGAAGCACGAGGACAGGGTCGATCGCCGTCACGCTGCGAGGATAAGGCTGGATACCCCGCGAGAGACCTCACCTGTACACTTGGAATGCCCGCGGCAGCCGCGTTGTTGTAGTCAGGCAAGCGGCACGGCGCGGACGTTTTGACAGTTGGAGGAGCCGATGTTCGAGAGATTCACAGATCGTGCTCGCCGGGTGGTCGTGCTGGCCCAGGAGGAAGCGCGGCTGCTGAACCACAACTACATCGGCACCGAACACATCCTGCTGGGCCTGATCCACGAGGGTGAGGGCGTGGCGGCGCGGGCGCTGGAGTCCCTCGGCATCTCCCTCGAGCGGGTCCGTGAACAGGTCGAAGAGATCATCGGCAAGGGCGGCACGCTGCCCAGCGGCCACATCCCGTTCACGCCCCGCGCCAAGAAGGTCCTGGAACTGTCGCTCCGCGAGGCCCTGCAGTTGGGCCACAACTACATCGGCACCGAACACATCCTGCTGGGGCTGATCCGCGAGGGCGAAGGGGTTGCCGCCCAGGTGCTCTCCAAGCTGGGTGCCGACCTGGCCAAGGTCCGCCAGCACGTGATCCAGTTGCTGTCGGGTTACGGCAGCAGCGGCGGGCGCGGCGAGAAGACCCCCGCGGGCGGCGGGCGCGGCAAGTCCTCGGGAACCTCCCACGTGCTGGACCAGTTCGGCCGCAACCTCACCCAGTTGGCGAAGGACAACAAGCTCGACCCGGTGGTCGGGCGCATGCGCGAGACCGAACGGGTGATGCAGGTGCTGTCGCGGCGCACCAAGAACAACCCGGTGCTGGTCGGCGAGCCGGGTGTCGGCAAGACCGCCATCGTGGAGGGCCTCGCCCAGCGCATCGCGGCCGACAACGTGCCCGGCACCATCGAGAACAAGCAGCTCTACACGCTGGACCTCGGCGCCCTCGTGGCGGGGAGCCGCTACCGCGGCGACTTCGAGGAGCGCCTCAAGAAGGTCCTCAAGGAGATCAAGGGCCGCGGCGACATCATCCTGTTCATCGACGAGCTGCACACCCTGGTGGGCGCCGGCGCCGCGGAGGGCGCCATCGACGCGGCCTCCATCCTGAAGCCCATGCTGGCCCGCGGCGAGCTGCAGACCATCGGCGCCACCACCCTGGACGAGTACCGCAAGCACCTCGAGAAGGACTCCGCCCTCGAGCGCCGCTTCCAGCCCATCAAGGTGGCCGAGCCCAGCGTCGGCGACACCATCGAGATCCTCAAGGGCCTGCGCGACCGCTACGAGGCCCACCACCGGGTCACGATCACCGACCAGGCGCTCGTGGCGGCCGCCAACCTGGCCGACCGCTACATCTCCGACCGCCACCTGCCCGACAAGGCCATCGACCTCATCGACGAGGCCGGCTCGCGCCTGCACCTCAAGCGCATGGACATCCCCACCAACCTCTTGGAGATCGACGCCGAGATCAGCGTCGTCTCCAGCCGCAAGCAGCAGGCCGTCGAGTCCCAGGACTTCGAGGAGGCCAGCCGCCTGCGCGACCGCGAGAAGGAACTGCTGACCCAGCGCGAGGCGGCCGAGGCCGAGACCCGCAGCGCCGGCATGGACCTGTTCGACGAGGTAGACGAGGAGGGCATCGCCGAGGTGCTGTCGGTGTGGACGGGCATCCCGGTCTACAAGCTGACCGAGGAGGAGACCGTCAAGCTCCTGCGGATGGAGGCCGAACTGCACAAGCGGGTCGTCGGCCAGAACAACGCCATCGGGTCGGTCAGCCAGGCCATTCGCCGCACCCGGGCCGGCCTGAAGGACCCGAAGCGCCCCTCCGGCTCGTTCATCTTCTTGGGGCCCTCGGGCGTGGGCAAGACCGAACTGGCCAAGACGCTCGCCGAGTTCCTCTTCGGCGACGACAGCGCTCTCATCAGCCTCGACATGTCCGAGTACATGGAGAAGCACGCCGTGAGCCGGCTGATCGGGGCGCCGCCCGGCTACGTGGGCTACGACGAGGGCGGGCAGCTCACCGAGGCGGTGCGCCGCAAGCCCTTCTCGGTGGTGCTGTTCGACGAGATCGAGAAAGCCCACCCCGACGTGTTCAACTCGCTGCTGCAGATCCTGGAGGAGGGCCGCCTCACCGACAGCCAGGGCCGCTCGGTGGACTTCAAGAACACCGTGCTGATAATGACCTCGAACCTCGGCACCCAGGACCTGCGCAAGGCCACCCTGGGCTTCGCCCGCGCCGACAAGGCCGTGTCGTACGAAGCCATGAAGGAGAAGGTCACCGACGCCTTGAAGAAGCACTTCAGGCCCGAGTTCCTGAACCGGGTGGACGAGGTGATCGTGTTCCACGAACTCAGCCGCGAGGAAGTCACCCAGATCGTCGACCTCATGATCCGCCGCGTGGCCGAGCAGCTCGCCGGCCAGGGAATGGGGCTCGAGATCACCCCGGAGGCCAAGATCCTGCTGGCCGAGGAGGGCTACGACCCCACGCTCGGCGCCCGGCCGCTGCGCAGGGCCATCCAGCGAATGGTGGAGGACCCCCTCTCGGAGCAGTTGCTGCACCGCGAGTTCCGGGCCGGGCAGATCGTGATCGTGGACGCCGGCGACGATCCGCCCCCCGAGGAGACCGAGAGCGCCGCGAGCCCCGACGGCGCTGAGCGGCGCATCGTCTTCAAGGCCGTCGAGGGATTCGAACCTCCGCCCGCTGTCGAGGAGATGGTCGCCCACTGACCGTGCGACGCCGGCACGGGCCCCCGGGCGACTCCGGCGGCCCGCACACCCGTCCGCCGCGGTCCGAGGCCCTTCCGCTCATCGGTCCGCCGCGGTCCGAGGCCCTTCGGGGTGGCCGCGGCTTCCAGCGTCCCCTGCTGGCAGCGACGCTCGCCTGTGCCCTCCTGCTGGCCTCCGCCTGCGAGGCGGGCGTGGGCGTAGACATCGACGTGGCCGAGAACGGGTCCGGCACCGTCGCAGTCGGAGTGAGCCTCGACCGGGCCGCCGCCGACGCGCTCGGCGACCTCGTCAACCAGATCGACCTCGCCGACCTGGCGCTAGCCGGCTGGGACGTCGCCGGTCCGGCGCGCGAGGCCGACAACCTGCTGTGGGTGCGGGCCACGAAGCCTTTCGGCAGCGCCGAGGAGCTCCCGTCGGTGCTGGCCGAGGTCGCCGGGCCGGACGTCTTCCAGGACTTCGAGTTGCGCCGCCAAGCCGAGTTCGCCGAGCAGACGTGGGAGATCGTCGGTCAAGTGGACCCGGCGGCGGCATTCCCCGAACTGCTCGAGTCGCTCGCATCCAACCCGGGCCTCGAGCAGCGAGTCCGCGGCGCGGCCGGGGCGGCCGGGGCGGCCGGGGCGGCCGGCGGCAGCGCCCTCGGCAGCGGGCTCGGCAGCGGGCTCACGATGAGCTTGAACATCCGCCTGCCCGGCGATCTGCGCAGCGGCGGCGAAAGCTACGGCTGGACGGCCCTCTCGGCTGATTCGCCCCCGCCGCCCACGCAGGTGAGCCTGCTGGCATCCGAGGTGAACACGACGGCGAGGACGCTGCGGCTCGTGGGATTGGCGGCGGCTGCCCTGTTCATCCTGGCGCTCCTGCTGAACCTGCTGAGCTGGTGGTACGTGAGCCGCCACCGCAAGCGGCGGGAGCTGGCGCTGTTGGCTCGAGCCGACAGAGAGCAACCGGTCGCGGCGGGCGCCCTAGCCGACGCGGGCGCGCCCGGCGTGGGTCCCGCCGGCGTGGGTGCCGTCCGCGCGGGTGCGCCCCGCCCCGGCGAGTTTGCGAGCGGGCTCGGACCGCCCGGCGGCGCGGGTTCCGGCGGCGCGGCTCCCGTCGGCACGGGTCCCGCCGGCGCGGGTGCGCCCCGCCCCGGGGAGTTTGCGAGCGGGCTCGGACCGCCCGGCGGCGCGGGTTCCGCCGGCGGCGCCGGGGAGTTTGCGAGAGGGCTCGGACCGCCCTCCACCGGCGCGGCGATCGGCGACGACATCGACTGGGCGGAACTCGAGAGCGCCGAGTACGAGAGCCTGGCGACCGACCTCCCCGACCTGCCGGCCGACCTCGACGTGACCGGCGCCGAGGCGTCCGCCGACGACTGGACCGCCTCGCTCGAGGAGCCTCCACCGGCTGCCGCAGCGACCCAAGCGGCCGCCCACAGTCCGGCGGCGCCCGAAGCACCCGAAGAGCCCGAAGCACCCGAGCCCGAGTTGCCCGCGGCACCCGAAGCACCCACGGAGCCCGAGCCCGAGCCGCCCGCGGCGGACCGAGCGGCGACCGAGCCGCTGGCCCTGGAGATCCCCTTCGGGCCCACAGCAACGTTGGCGGACACCGACGAGGCCACGAGGACCGACGAAATCGACAGCGCCCAGGCCGAGGACGCCGAACCCGAGAGGGCCGATGGGGCCAAGGACGCCGAACCCGATACCGCCGAACCCGAGAGGGCCGATGGGGCCGAGGGCGACGAACCCGAGAGGGCCGCCGACGAGCCGACCCAACCCGACGCTGCCGAACCCGAAGGTGCCGAGGCCGACGGTGCCGAGGGCGACGAACCCGATACCGCCGCCGACGAGCCGACCGAACCCGAAGGCACCCAACCCGAAGGCACCCAACCCGAAGGCACCGAACCCGAAAGCGCCGCCAAACCCGATAGCGCCGCCGAACCCGAGGACACCGGGCGAACCGCCCCCTCCGCGCCTCCGGCGAGCCGCCCGGGGCGCTCTCTGCGGCTCGTCGTTATCGGCGGTTGGGGCGTGCTGTTCCAGCCGGCCGATCCGGCGGGCGATCTGCTGATCCCATTCGTTCGGCAGTCGGGGTCCGCCGCGCCGCCAGCGGCGATCCGCGAGGCGTACCGGCTCGCCACCCTCGGCCGGCTCACCCCCGAGCAGTTGTGGGAGGCCTGCGGCCTGACCGGCGCACCCACCTGGACCCACGGCCCCTACACGGGCCGGATGACGGTGAGCGAGGGCGCTGCCGGCTTCGTCCGCTCGCTGCTGCGGCGGGACATCGCAGTGGGCTGCGTCACCGACGACGTCTCGGAGTGGTCGTGGCGCCTCCGAGCCTGGACGGGGTTCGAAGCGGTCACACCGTGGGTGGTCAGCGGCGACATCGGGATCCGCAAGCCCGACCCCGGCGTCTTCGAGATGCTGCGCCGCGCCTCGGGGGTCCCCTTCGCCAACTGCCTGGTGATCGACAACGACCCGCGCACGCTCGACGCGGCGCGCTCACTAGGCATGTCGACCGCGCTGTTCGGCGCCGAAGCGCCCGCTCAGCCGTCCGCCGCCGGCCACCCCGCCGTCGGCGACTTCACCGCCCTGCTCCGCCGCCCCTGAACCCGCCGCCGGGTCTATACCTACGACCCCACAGCTCATCCCCCCGTCGTCATTCCAGCGAAGGCCGGAATCCAAAGCCCGGCGCAGCGACCATCCCCGCATGCGTGCTACGACGCAGGACTACTCGGCGTCCTCCGGTCTTCCCGCCCTCCAGAGCGTGGCGGGCCGGCCTCCCCGCTCGCCGGTCGGGGCTCGCCGCTCGGTGGGCGTGATGTAGCCCTCGCGCCCGGTGACCTTGCGCTGGAAGTTGCCCGAGTCGAGTTCGGTCTGCAGGATCGCCTCGTGTACCTCGCGCAGCTCGCGGACGGTGAACTCGGGGGGGCAGAAGCTGTGGGCGACGCCGGTCGTCTCGAGGTCGGCCCGCAGCCGGTCCACGGCATCGTCCACGATCCGCCGGTGGTCGAACGCCAACGGCAACCGGTCGCTCTGCACCTCGGCCACCGGCACCAACTCGGCCTCGGCGGCGTCGCTGCCGCCCCGCGGCGCCTCTTCGAGCCGCACCGCCACCGCCCCGTAGGCGACTGTCACCACCCGCATCCGCGGGTCGCGGGCGGGGTCGCCGTAGCTGCCGATCTGCCGCAGACTGCCAGTGGTCGTGCTTATGCCGGTCTCCTCTAGCAGTTCGCGTGCCGCGGCGGTCGCTAGGTCCTCGTCGGGTTTGACGAAACCCCCCGGCAGCGCCCACGCCCCCTCGTAGGGCGGACGCCCCCGCCGGATCAGCAGCAACTTCAGCTGGCGCTGCACCACCGTCATCAGCACGATGTCGACGGTCACGGCGAACGGGGTGAAGGCACCGGGGTCGTAGCCCGCGGGTCGGGGCTCGGGCCAGCGGCGCTCAGCGGGGGGGCAGTCCGTGTCCACGGCCGTCAGCCTAGCAGTTGGAGTCGAGTTGACAAATACTGTGCGGCCATGTTAGAGTCATCTCGACAATAACCGGGCGGTGGCTGGCGGTCCCGACCGCGGCACCCGCCCCGACCGGCAAGGAGACGCCATGAACCAGATGCCCGACACCACGAAGATCGAGGAGAGCCCCGGCAGCTTCTACTTGCACGACGAGGCGATCGACCGGGCTGTCGGCGCGGTCGTCGGCTCGGCGGTGGGCGACGCCCTCGGCGCCTTCTACGAGACCGCCTACCCGCGCTTCGACGAGGAGATCACCATGCGGCCCGGCGGCGGCTTCGACCACCGGCGGGCGCTCGGCGGCTGGACCGACGACACGTCCATGGCCCTCGGCATCCTCGACGCCCTAGCCGCCGGTCACGCCGAGGCGGTCGCCGAGCTCGCCGAGGCCGTCGCCCGGCACCGGGAGGCCGGCCGCGGCGACGAGGGCCACGGCGACGAGGGCCGCGACGACGAGGGCCGCGACGACGAGGGCCGCGGCGTCCCGGACCGGCCCGACTGGCACTGGGATCCGCCCCCGATCCGCCTGCCCGCCATGGCGGCCAACTTCTTGCGCTGGTACCGGGGCGGGCCGCCAGACGTCGGCATCCAGACGTCACAGATCCTGGGCTCGGCCGCCAGCCCCGAGGATGTGGCTGAGGCGGCCCGCCGGTTCGCCGAAGCCAACCCCGACTCGGCCGGCAACGGCGCCCTGATGCGCACCGCGCCGGTCGCTCTGGCCGGCTACTTGTCCGACCATGTAGCGCCGCTGGCGGCGGAGGTGGCCGAGTTGACCCACCCGCACCCCGACTCCGTCGACGCCTGCGTGCTGTGGTCGGTGGCCGTCAACCAAGCGATACACGATCGCCTCCGCTGGTTGACGCTGCCCGGCGACCTCGGCGGCACCGACGACGGCCCGGAGGGGACGGTCGACTTCAGGAAGGCCGTACGTTCCGGCCTGGAGTTCCTGCCCGAGGCGCGCCGTGACCGCTGGTCAGGTCTGATCGATGCCGCTGTCGCCGTCTCGGACCCCGCCGAGGCCCGCCGGCTGTTCACCCCCAACGGCTGGGTGGTGACCGCGTTCCAGGCAGCGCTGTGGGCCATTTCCGCCACGCCGGTGCGCTCGCCGTCGCAGCACTTCCGTGACGCCTTGGTGGCGGCGGTGCGCCTCGGTCACGACACCGACACTGTCGCCGCCATCGCCGGCGGCTTGCTGGGCGCCCGCTGGGGCCTGGCCGCCATCCCCACCGAGTGGACCCGCTGCCTGCACGGCGACCGGGTACGAGGCGAAACGGTCACCGGCGCCGAACTGGCCGCCATCGCACTGGCCGCCTTCGACTGCACGATGCGACGGTGGTTCAGCCTCCGAGCGGAGCACTGGAACACGCCAATGGCCATGACGAAAGTGACCGCGGAGAACGTGGACGAACTCACTCGGCGCGCCAAGGTGTGGGAGAAGTACCGCCGACAGGTCGAAGAGACCGGAGACACCGACTCCGAAATCCTGTACGAAGCGGGGATATTCAAACGACCCGACGACGAATGAGCCACGACTTCGAGTACCACCCCGTGCTGGCAGATGCCGCAGAGTTCCTGCAAGCCGCCACTTGCCGGGTCATAGGATCAGCGTAGTGGCCAGACAGATATCCGGAACTGAGCGCCGAGTTCAGCCGGAAGCACCCGCGGCGGGGCGGGGCGGGGTGTCGGACAAACATGTGGCGAGGAGGGCGTAAGAACTACGGTTAGAGGGACGTAAAATCTGTGGTTTGCCTGTAGGGTCTCGCCGGTGCCCTACGTTCGACGCCACCTCGAGGCAGC
>JAPOYM010000182.1 GCA_026706565.1 bacterium | reverse complement strand
GGTTCGCCGACGCCATCGGCATCCAGTCCCAGATCAACATCACCGAGCGGGTGCCGCGCGAGTTCGTGCTGATGATCCCCTTCGTGCTCACCATCTTCGCCGTCTGGCTGGGCGGCCTGTGGCGCCGCCGCTCCCTAGAGGCCGAGGCCGGCTACGCCGAACTACGAGAACCCGACTTCTGACCAGAACCGCCGCGCCAGAGCACGTCGATGGGCAACGAGCAGAGGCGGTTCCCCATGCTCAGGCTGCGCTGCCCGGTGTGCAACAGCACGCCGGCCCGGAAGGTGCCGGGCGACGCTTCGTCGATCCGGTCGCGCAGCCACACGAGGTGTCTGAGGTGATCGGGGCCCGGCGATGCTGTGGCCTTCACCTCCACTGCCACGACCGCGCCGTCGGAACGCTCTATCACCAGATCCACCTCGTGGCCCGAACCGTCGCGGCAGTGGTGCAGGTGCAGGGGCTCGCCCCCAGCGGAGATTTGCCGTGCGACCTCGTTCGCCACGAAGGTCTCCAGCAGCGCCCCGGTAGGCGTGGCCGTGGCGGGCCGGAGGGCGTCGGCGTCCACGTTCATGAGCGCGGCGGCCAGACCGGTGTCGGCGAGGTGCAGCTTGGGTCGCCGCACGACCCGGGGGGCGGGGCTGTGTGTCCAAGCGGGCAGCTCGTGGATCAGGAAGACCATGCGGAGCCAACCCAGATAGGACTCCACCGTGCCGCGGTCGATCCCCAGGCGGCGGCACCAGTCGGCCACGTTCAACTCGCCGGCGGTGCGCGCCGCGGCCAGCCGCAGGAGCGCCCGCAGCGCTCCGGCGCGCCGCACATCCGCGAGCGCCGCCACGTCCCTGCTGATCACCGTCTCGGTGTAGCTCTCGAACCACATGCGTCGGGTCGCCGACGGCAGATCCACCGCTTCGGGATAACCGCCGCGGCAGACCAGCCGCAAATAGTCGGGGCGGGTCGACTGCGACACCTCCCCCGGCTCCACTCCCCCCTCGAACCAGGCCGACAGCGACGACCCCGGCGCCCCGTGAATCTCAGCGACCGAGAGTGGCCAGAGCCGCATGATGGCGGCCCGCCCGGCCAACGACTCGCTGATCGTCGGCACCGAGAGGAAGTCGGTGGACCCCGTCAGCAGGAAGCGGCCGCGCGCCGGGTCGTCGTCGACTGCCGTCTTGATGGCCCGCACCAGCCGATCCCCGCCCAACTGGATCTCGTCGATCACCAGCGGGTGTCGATGCTCGCCCAAGAACGTGCGGGGATCCTCCAGGGCGGCGAGCAATGTCTGATCGTCATCGAGCGTCGTGTAGGTGCCGCCGCGGTCGGCGGCGACTTGTTTGGCCAGCGTGGTCTTCCCGCTCTGCCGCGCGCCGTGCAACACCACCACCCGGAACGAGTCCAGCGCTTCGGAGACCCTTGGGCAGAGATGCCGCTCCACATGCCGCACGCCTTGGATTCTACGAACTAACCCAAGATTTGCAACCGTGCTAACCCAAGATTCGCCAGTTGTCTCACCGACGTTTTGTGTACGCTCTAACCAGAGAAAAGGCAACGGAGCCGTCCCATCGCGCGGAGTCGGTGAGGCAGCTACCCCGAATCGCCACAGGAATACGTCAAGAAATGCGCCCAGGCCGTTTGCCTGCTGGTGACCCGTGAGAAAAAAGTGAACTCAGCAGTTTCGAGCCCGAGCCGGATGACATTTGGGATGACGCCGATGGCGCCGTCGCCTGAGCCGCGGCGCAGTCAGTTCGCGGCGGTCCAGAGCGTGGACAGCGGTAGGGCCGTGAGGCGGTCGCCGAGGGAGAACGCCTGCGCTCCGGCTAGAGGCCGAGAGTGTTGCGCAGTACCTCGTCGAGAGCGCTGCCGGCCCGTACGTCGATCCGTCCGAGCCTCTCAACCAGACGCCCGGACGACACGGCCCGCAACTGCTCGACTTGGAAGGCCGTGTCGGTGGCCAGCCCGTTGCCGCGGTCGGGCGAGACCACCACATGCAGCGGGATCCCGCGAATCGCGGACGTTCCGGGAACCACGATGACCATCCTCAGGTTCGGATGGTGAAGCCGGTCGTCCGACACGACGACCGCCGGCCGCAGGAATGCCTGTTCGGGGTCCTCGGGATCCGCGCCGAAGTCGACGAGCCACACATCGCCGCGGGCGTAGGCGCCCCTCATCGGCCATCGAGGCCGTCGGCAGCCGCCGCCTCCAGTTTCCGGCCCTCGGCCCGGTACGAGGCCGTCTCAGCGCCGGTCAGGTCGTCGAGCGCGCCGTGAACCGACAGCCACCACTCCTCCCGGCCGAGGCGATGCACGGCGTCGGTCACCACGTCCACCATCGTCGTGCCCCGATGCTCGGCCAGCCGAGAAATCTCGTCCCTCAAGTCGGTGGAGATCCGCAACGTAGTCGTCTTGGCTGTCGTCTGAGCAAGCGCCATCCCTATAGCCTAGCTGCCCCGAGAGAGGATGGCCTGCGTCGCGGGCACTCCCTCCGCCGACGCGCTCGGGAACCCCCGCCTCGACGACGGCGCCCCCTCGCCGCATCGCGAAGCCGGGTTCTCGCTCCCCCGTCACGCCTCTGTCCGCCAGGAGGGCTCGACTAAGTCGTATCTGCCGCAGCACCAACGGTCGCCGGCATCGCGCTCTTCCCCGACGTCGCCCTCTCCGAAGAGGGCGGCATCTCACGCGACGACTATCCCGCGCTCCGGCGGTGGACCGAGCGGGTGCAACGGCTGCCCGGCTTCATCGAGATGCCGGGCATGCTGCCCGTCGTGCCGCTCCCGGGCTGTGGCGCTGCGGAGGTCAGCGGATCAGCAGACCGCCGTCGACGACGAGTGAGGCACCGGTCACGAACGAGGACTCGTCGGAGGCCAAGAAGACCGCCGCCGCGGCGACCTCGTCCGGCTGGCCGACCCGGCCCATGGGGTGCGCCGCGTGGCAGGCGGCGAGGGCCGCGGCGGGGTCGGGTTGCTGCTCGCAGTAGTGGTGCATCTCGGGCGTCTCGATGAAGCCGGGGCAGATGGCGTTCACCCGCACGCCCGCCGCCGCGTACTCCAGAGCGACCTGCCGGGTCAACATCAGCAGCGCCCCTTTGGAGGCGCAGTAGGCGGCGTCGTTCTCGAAGCCCACGAAGCTGGCCACCGAGGCCAGGTTGATGATCGAGCCCGATCCCCGCCGAACCATGCCCCCGACGGCGTGCTTCGTCAACCAGAAGGCCCCTCGCACGTTCGTGTCCATAATGTAGTCGTACTCGTCGAGCGACGTGTCCTCGACCGAGCGGAGGATCCCCACCCCGGCGTTGTTGCAGAGCACGTCGATGCGCCCGAAACGGGCTTCAGTCTCCGCCACCAGCCGCTCACAGTCCTCGAGGCGGCGGATATCGGTGCGAATGAAGACGGCTTCGCCCCCGGCGGCGGCGACCTCGGCCACGACGGCCTCACCCTCGCGCTCGTTGCGATTGGCGGCCACGACGATCGCCCCCTCGGCGCCGAAACGCGTGGCGATGGCGCGGCCGATGCCGCGCCCGGCACCGGTGATGACGCTGATCTTGCCGACAAGCCTGCCCATCGGGTCCTCCGAGGTGATCCGAACCTCCTCCGCCGATCCCCAAGAGGCGGACAGCGGTCCCCCGCGACCCGAATGTTCTAGCGTGAGCGTCCGATGACCGCCAGCCGGGAAGCGCCCGTGACGCTGCGCAGCAGCCGATGGTTCGCACCGAAGGATCTGTTCGGCTTCCTGCACCGCACGGCGCTGCGATCAGAAGGATTCTCAGACATCGCCCTCTCGGGACGACCGGTGATCGGGATCGCCAACTCGCACTCCGAGTTAGTCAGCTGCAACCTCCACTTCGACGCGCTGGCCGCGGCGGTCAAGCGCGGCGTGCAGGCCGCGGGAGGGCTGGCACTGGAGTTCCCCACGATCTCGCTCAGCGAGATGCTGACGAAGCCCACCACGATGCTGTACCGCAACCTCATGTCGATGGACGTCGAGGAGATGATCCGCTCCAGCCCGCTGGACGCGGTGGTCCTCGTCGGAGGCTGCGACAAGACAGTCCCGGCGCAGCTCATGGGCGCCGCCAGCGCCGGCGTGCCAGCCATCGCACTGACCGGCGGCCCCATGCAGCCGGGCAGCTTCCGGGGGCGGCGCATCGGGGCCGGCACCGACATCTGGCGCTGCACCGACGACCTGCGGGCGGGGCGCATGTCCCCCGGCGAGTACGCCGAGTTGGAGGCCGCCACGCGCCCCGGCGTCGGCCACTGCAGCGAGATGGGCACCGCCTCCACCATGGCCACCCTCACCGAGGCGCTCGGCATGTCGCTCCCCGGCTCGGCGGCCGTCCCCGCCACCGATGCCCGTCGGGGCGCTCTCGCCGAGGAGACCGGGCGCCGTGCCGTCGAGATCGCGCAGGAGGGACTGCGACCCGCCGACATCCTCACGCTCGAGGCTCTGGAGAACGCCGTGACAGCTCTGGCGGCGATCGCGGGATCCACGAACGCTGTGCTGCACCTCATCGCCCTAGCGGGGCGCCTCGGCGTGGACCTGCCGCTGGACCGCTTCGACCGGATCGCCGCCCGCACCCCCGTGCTCACCAACATCCAGCCGGCCGGCGAGTACTTGTTCGAGGATCTGCAGCGGGCCGGTGGCGTCACCGCGCTGTTGGGCGAGTTGGCGCCTCTGCTGCACCTCGAGGCGCTCACGGTGACAGGTCGGACCGTGGGGGAGAACATCGCCGGCGCCGAGGTCTGGGATCGGGACGTGCTCCGGCCCCTGGACGCGCCGCTGCAGCCGGTGGGCGGGCTGGCGGTGCTGCGCGGCTCGCTCGCCCCTGACGGCGCGGTCATCAAGGCCAGCGCCGCCACCGAAGGCCTGCTGGCGCATCGGGGGCCGGCCCTGGTGTTCGACGGCATCGACGATCTGTTGGACCGCATCGACGACCCCGACCTGCCGGTGGTGGCCGACACCGTGCTCGTGCTGCGCGGCGCCGGTCCGAAGGGGGCGCCCGGCATGCCCGAGTGGGGGATGCTGCCCATCCCTCGCAAGCTGCTGGCACAGGGAGTGACCGACATGGTGCGCATCTCCGACGCACGCATGAGCGGTACAGGCTACGGAACCGTCGTGCTGCACACCGCCCCCGAGAGCGCCGTCGGGGGACCGCTGGGCGCCGTGAACGACGGCGACGAGATCCTCCTCGACGTGAGCGCCCGGCGGCTCGACCTGTGCGTGGCCCCGCAGGAGGTCAGCCGGCGACTCGCGCAGCGCCCGCTCCCTGATCGCCCCTATCGCCGCGGCTACGGCAGCATCTACCTGGACCATGTGCTGCAGGCCGACGCCGGAGCCGACTTCGACGTGCTCCGCCACCGCCCCGGTGAGGCCGAGACCGAGCCTCGCGGCCTGCTGGAGGGCTGGATCAGCGGCTGGTGAGACGGGCGACATGAATGCATCGGTCCCCCAGGAGCCCGGCGCGGCGATTCTGGATCTCTGGCATCCCGTGGCGATCCGCGAGGACCTGCGCGCCGGTGAGACCACGCGGACGCGACTGCTCGACAGGGATGTCGCTGTCGGTCTGGACGATGACGGCTCACCGACGGCGTGGCTCTTGACGGGGGCGCAGCACGACGCGGCGGCGACTCCCAGGCTCCTGCCGACGATCGCCGCCTACGAGTTCGCTTGGACCAGCCTGGGCACCCCACCGGAGGAGATCTTCAAGATCCCGGAGTGCGACGAGCCCGACCGTCGCAACCTCGCCACCTTCTCGGTCGGGGTACACGTCTCGGCTCCCCGTGCCGTCGAGAACTTCTTGGACCTGGGCCACTTCCCCTACGTCCACGCCGGGATCCTGGGGCAGGCGCCCCGGACCGAAGTGGCGGACTACCGGGTGGAAGTGGATCCCGAGACGAACGAGCTGTGGGCCCGGGACTGCGAGTTCTTCCAGCCGCAGGCCGCCGCCGCGTCCACCGATGGCCAGATGTCGCAGTACACGTACCGGGTGCCGCATCCCTACTGCGTGATGCTCTACAAGTCCTGCCCGACCGATGAGTCCCGCTTCGACGTGATCGCGCTGTTCTGCCAGGCGCTGTCGGCCGATCGGGTGCTGTTCCACACCTTCATGAGCGTCATCGACGAGGTGAGCAGCGACGCGCAGATCCGGGCGTTCCAGACACTCGTCTCCGCGCAGGACAAGCCGATCCTTGAGAACCAGACCCCTCGCCTGCTCCCCCTCGAGGTGGGCGACGAGACATCGGTGCGGTCCGACCGGGCCTCGGTGGCCTACCGGCGCTGGCTCGGCGACCTCGGCGTCGACTACGGCGTGATCCCCCGCGGGGCTCACCGATGACGGCCCCTGACCCCGCGTCGCTGCTCCACCCCGTCGCCGCCGGCGCCGACCTGATGCCGCGCCATGTGGTCAGGAGCCGGCTGCTCGGCCGGCGACTCGCCATCTGGAAGGCCGACGACGGCTTCGTCAACGTCTGGGAGGACCGCTGCATCCATCGGGGGATGCGCCTCTCGGCCGGCGTCAACGACGGGGCCGAACTCGTCTGCCAGTACCACGGCTGGCGCTACTCCAACCGCAACGGGAACTGCGTCTACATCCCGGCACATCCGGGCGAGGCGCCGGCGGGCGGGCTGCGCGTGGCGACCTTCGCCTGCGCCGAGAAGTACGGACTCGTCTGGTCGGGCGGATCCCCCGACGCCGAGCCGCCCTCGATCCCGGCCCTGGAGGGCGGCGAGGTGCTGGTGCTCCGGAGCCTGCCGGTCAACGCCCCGGCGGCTCTCGTGCTCGAGGGGCTTGCCGGGTACTCGTTCCGACCGACTGCGGCACTCGGAACCGACACTCCCATCACAACCAGCGCAGACGCCGGCAATCCCCACTCGGTGACCGTCACCGCGACGACCACCGGCGCCGAGAGTTCGGTGGTCTTCTTCATCCAGCCGGCTGAGGCGGGCCGCTGCGTCATCCGTCCGGTGCTCAGCGCCGCCCCGGCGCCGGAGGAGCGCCTGGCCACCCTCCGCCATCACGCCAGGGCGCTCGAGGAACTCCGGGCGCAACTGGAGGACTCGAGTCCTGCCGAGGCCGCCGTGGCGCTGCCCCTGGCAACACTCGAACCCCTGCGCAGTGGCGGCACGGCCGGAGCGGCCGGCGGTCGTCACCCCCAGCTGCAGGTCAGGGTGGCCCGCAAGTGGGTCTGTGCCGAGGGGATCGCCGCGTTCGACCTGGCTCCGGTCGCCGGTGAACTGCCGAGCTTCCAGCCGGGCGCCCACCTCGACGTACACCTCCCCAACGGCCTCGTACGGCAGTACTCGCTGACCAACGGCCCGGACCTGACCGGCGTCTACCGCATCGGCGTGAAACTGGTGCCGGAGGGCGGCGGCGGATCGCGCTGCATGCACCAGAGCGTTCATGAAGGCGACGCGCTGGACATCTCCACGCCCCGCAACAACTTCACTCTCCGGCGGGACGCGGCCAGAACGCTGCTGATCGCCGGCGGCATCGGCATCACGCCGCTGCTCGCCATGGCCCAGACGCTGGCTCGACAGGGACTGACCTGGGAACTCCACTACTTCGCCCAGAGCGACGACCACGTCGCCTTCGATGAGATGCTCGCTCCCTTGGCGGAAGGCGTGACGACGTACTGCGGTCTCTCGCCGCAGGAGACCGGCGCCGAACTCACCAGGATCACCCGGCACTACGGGCCGATGCAGCACGCCTACCTCTGCGGTCCCGGACCGATGATCGACACGGCCCGCTCGATCGCCGCCGAGGCGGGCTGGCCCACCGAAGCGGTCCATTTCGAGTACTTCAAGAACGAATCCGCGCGGGACGACAGTTCGGCGTTCGACGTCACCCTGGCGCGCCGCGACCAGACCCTCAGGATCGGCGCCGGCATGTCGCTGCTCAATGGCCTGCGGAACGCCGGAATCGACCTGCCGTCATCCTGCGAGCAAGGCGCCTGCGGGACGTGCATCGCCACGGTCCTCGGGGGCGAACCCGACCACCAGGACGTCTACCTCAACGATTCCGAGCGAGCGGCGGCCAACCGGATGCTCACATGCGTCTCGCGCGCCAAGAGCGGCCAGCTCGTGCTCGATCTGTAGGCCGCCGTGCTCAGGCTCTACGACTACCTGCTCTCGGCGAACTGCTACAAGCCGCGGCTGCTGCTGAGCATGCTCGACGTGCCCCATGATCTGGTGCCGGTGGAGTTCTACCCCGGCCGGGAGCACGAGAGCGCCGCCTTCAGGAAGATCAATCCGCTGGGCCACATCCCGGTCATCGAGGACGACGGCTTCATCCTGCGCGATGCCCACGCCATCCTCGTCTACCTGGCCGGCGAGTACGACCCGGCCCGGACCTGGTATCCCACCGCTGACCCCCGGCTCCTCGGCGGGGTGGCCTCCTGGCTGCAGTTCGCCGAGGGCACCGCCGACACGGCCTCCGCGGCGCGACTCTGTGTCAACTTCGGCTACGAATTCGACCTGGAGGCGTGCGTGGCCGGAGCGCATCGCCTGTTCCGCGTGCTCGACGAGCACCTCTGGTTCCGCGAGCAGGAAGGGCTCGACTGGGTCGCACCTGCCGCAGCGCCGACGGTCGCCGACATCGCCCTCTTCCCCGATGTCGCCCTCTCCGAGGAGGGAGGCATCTCACGCGAGGACTATCCCTCCCTGCGGCGGTGGACCGAGCGGGTCCAGCGCCTGCCCGGCTTCATCGACATGCCCGGCGTGCTCCCCGTCGCACCGCTCCCGTACCCTCCTACTTGACGAATCCGCCGTGTACCGTGACCACGGCGTCGGTTACGAACGAGGCGTCGTCGGAAGCCAGGAAGGCAGCGTAGGCGGCGATCTCGGAGGGCTGGCCCATGCGACGTAGCGCCGTGGCGCCGGTGACCGCTGCCACGAGATCCTCGTCGGTGAGCAGAGACTCGATCATGGGCGTCTCGATGAACCCGGGACAGATCAGGTTGGCACGCAGCCCTTGCGGCCCATAGCACTGCGCCAGCGACGCCGTGTAGGACAGCAGAGCCCCTTTGGCGGCGGCGTAGGCGTGGAAGTGGGGATCGCCGCGGTACGAGGCGGCCGAGCCGACGTTCAGGATCACCGACCCGGGGGCCGCGTCGAGCAACGGGCGCAGGGCGTGCTTGCAGAACAGGAACATCCCCGTGGCGTTGATCGCCAGCACCTCGTTCCAGGTGTCGAGCTCTAGGGCGTCGCTGGGGCGGTCGTCGTCGAGCAGCAGGACGCCGGCGTTGTTGTACAGCACGTCCAACCCGCCGAGAGCACCGACGGCGACCTCCACGGCGCCGGCCACCTGTGCCTCGTGGCGCGCGTCGGCGGCGACCCCGACTGCGGTGGCGCCGCCGTTGCGCAGTTCGGCGGCGAGCGCCTGCACGCGTTCGTCGTGGAGGTCGGTCACCACCACCGAGGCCCCCTCGGCGGCGAACCGGCGGCTCACGGCGGCGCCCTGCCCACCGACGGCACCGGTCACCAGGCAGCGCCTGCCCTCGAGTCGTCGCTCGCTCATGTTCCTACCTCCTCGATCGAATCCTGATGGCTGCCCGGTGGCAATCGTAGGATCACAGCCGCGACCGAGGGAGAGACTCCTAGGGGACGGCGCCGAATCGATTTCGCCAGACGATCCGCCGACGCCCACAGGCGGCCCCGACCGGACAGACCGACAACCGAGGGAGGGGACGCCGGGGCATGGCCGCGCCGCCCGTCGTTAGGATTGGGCCATGGAACCCAAAGTGTCCCCGTTCAAGGTGCCCGAGCGCCACCGCAAGTGGGTGGACATCGCCGAAGAGTTGGGGCGGGACGCCTTCGCCCCCCGGGCCGCAATGCTGGATGCCGAGAACAGGTTCCCGTTCGAGAACTACGACGACCTACGCGCCAGCGGCCTGCTGGCGCTGATGGTTCCCGAGAGCTTCGGCGGCATCGGCGCCGACTCCTTCACCTACGCCACCGTGCTCTCCAAGATCGCCCAAGGCTGCGCCAGCACGGGACTCACGTTCAACATGCACTCGGCGATCCTGTACTTCCTGCGGTACATCGCCACGCCCGAGCAGCAGGCGCGCTACTTCGGCGAAGTGGTGACCGACGGCGCCGTCTTCTCGTCCATCACCAGCGAGCCGGGCATCTCGTTCCGCCACAAGGGCCGGGTCCGCACCCACATCGAGCGCGACGGCGACGGCTACCGCCTGACCGGGCGGAAGATCTTCTGCTCGCTCTCCACCGGCGCCACGTACTACTTCACCTGGAGCTTCCTGGAGGGCGCTGAGAGCCTGGCCGACGGGTTACTGACGGTGCTCATCCCCACCGACCGGGACGGCATCGTGATCTTGGACGACTGGAACACCATCGGCATGCGGGCCACGGCCTCCAACTCCATCGACTTCCAGAACGTCCGCATCGAGCCCGACGACGTGGTCGGCGAGGTCGGGGCGATCCTCGGCCAGAACATGAGCATCTGGTCGGTGGGGTACACCGCGGTCTACATCGGCATCGCCGAGGCGGCCTTCGAGTACTGCGTGAACGCCATGCGCGCCCCGCGCTCCGACGGCAGCCCGCCGCGCAGCGAGGACCCCCTCACCTGGCAGGAGATCGGCCGCCTGTCGATGCAACTCGAGGGCGCCCGGCGGGCCCGCGACACGTTGGGCTACCTGAGCGGCGAGCTCGAGCCCGAGGCGTTGACCTACGTGCTGAACCAGGCCAAGTACCTCGCCACCGAGGCGGCGCACGACATCACCACCGCCGGCATGCGGCTGCTGGGCGGCCGGGGCCTGCACCGCTCGCAGCCCATGGAGCGCTACCTGCGCGACGCCATGGCGGGACTGGTCATGCCGCCGGCCAACGAGCGCTGCCTGGAGACCGTGGGCAAACTCGCCCTCGGCGTGCCGGCGAAGACGATCGAGTTCGAATGATCCGAACTGGGAGGAGATCATGGCGAAGCTGACGAAACTGGATCACGGCAGTCTCTGCGTGGGCGACATCGACGAGGCGGTGCGGTTCTACGGCGACCTGCTGGGACTGGAGCCGCTGCCCCGGCCCGACTTCGGGTTCCCCGGCGCCTGGTTCGACGCCGGCGGCACACCGGTGCACCTCACGACCGGCGGCTTCACGCGGAGCGATGCCGCCGAGCTGCGGCCCAACGACGGGCATCTGGCGTTCCTGGTCGACGACCTCGAGGAGATGACCGCCGAGCTCACCGAGGCGGACGTGGAATGGTGGGAGTTGCCCAACTCGCCCGCCGCCGACCGGCAGATCTTCTTCCGCGACCCTTGGGGCAACATGATCGAGATCACCCGCTACCACGCCCCTTAGGGCGGAAGACCGCTCCGCCTATGCTCGGGCGGTCCGACGGAGCGGGGAGCGACCATGACGAGCGAGATCGATCGCCTCAAGGCGGAAGTGGCGGCGACGGCGCGGATGATGGCGGCCGCTCGGCTCGTGGAGGGTTTCGGCCACGCCTCGGCGCGGCTGGACGGCGGCGGCTTCCTGATGACCTCCACCTCGCCCCTGCTCTCGCACACTGCTGAGGAGATCCTCGCCGTCGACGACGAGGGCAACGCGATCGACGCCCCCGCCGGCAAGCCGCTGGAGATCGTCATCCACGCCGGGATCTACCGGGCGCGTCCCGACGTGGGCGCCGTCTGCCGGGGTCACGGCGCCGCCATGGCGGCCTGGGGCGTGCGCGGCGAGCCGGTGCCGCTGCTGCACGGCATGGGCGGCCTCGCAGGCGAGGCAGTGCCCATCCACCACGACCTGGCTCTCATAACCACGCTCGAATCGGGCGACCGCATGGCGGCCACGCTGGAGGACAACAAGTCGATGCTGCTGCTGGCCAACGGCGGTGTCGCGGTGGGCGTCGACCTGCTGGAGGCGGCGACGCGCCTGTGGTACTTGGAGGAGCGCTGCCGCGTGGCTGTCGAGGCCGGGCATGTGGAGCAACCGGATGGGGCGTGGCCGGAGCGCCTCAGCAGCAGCGCCCCCGAACTGGTGCGCGCCAAGGCCTGGTTCGCGGCCCGCTTCGGCGACGGCTGAGGGTCACCCGGCCGGCGGGGGCCGGCCCGCGGGCTACAGCATGCTGGTGGTGTTCACGCCACCGACCGCGACGAGACCCATCGAGTTCACGCCACCGACCGCGACGAGACCGATCGAGTTCACGCCACCGACCGCGACGAGACCGATCGAGTTCACGCCACCGACCGCGACGAGACCGATCGAGTTCACGCCACCGACCGCGACGAGACCGATCGAGTTCACGCCACCGACCGCGACGAGACCGATCGAGTTCACACCACCGACCGCGACGAGACCCATCGAGTTGACGGCGCCGAAGGTCACTATGCCCATTGCGTTCAACCAACTCGCAGCCGCCATGCCGAACGCGTTCCAACGTGCGATGGCCGCGACGCCGATTGCGTTCGTGCGACTGACGATCGCGATGCCGATGTCGCACCATTCCGGACTCTTGTTCTCCGACACTGTCCAACCTCCCTAGTAAGGACTCGCTTGCGGGATCATAGGACACTGCCGAATAGCGCTGCCGAGCCCTCTGGACATTCCGGCGGAGGCCGACTCCAGAGTCCACCCAGCCCTATTCGCACTGCTGTAGGGGTTACTCAGCAGTCTCCCCGGACAGCAGCGGCGGGCCGCCGCCTCAGGCGGGCGGGATGACCGGGACTACGACGTAGTTCGGGCGGTCGGGCCCGAAGTGCAGGGTGACCTCGTTCTCGAAGATCTCCGGCGGGCGGTCGCGGGGGTCGTTGTGCAGGAACGGCCCGCAGCCTCGTAGCTCGTTCTTGAAGTTGGACAGCATGAGGCCCGAGGTGTCGCCGCCGTACTCGTAGTCCCGGCCGCGCACGCTGAAGCCGATCCGGTAGCCGGGCGGCACCACGATGCACGTGGGCCAGATCTCGATGTCCAGTTCGTAGACCTCACCGGGGACCAGCGGCTGGTGATCCGCCTCGGCGTGGGTGTGGTAGGGCCGCCACGGCAGCGAGAGTTCGGGATCGAGTTTGCGGTGACTCGCCCGCAGCCATCCCTGGGCGATCGGCGTGTGCGGATCGACCGCCCCCATGAAGGTCACCTCGTCACCGTCGGGGTCGAATACCCGGAACACGACGAACAGGTCGGCATCGACCGTCGACGACGAGACGAACAGCTTCGCCGCCAGCGGGCCGGTGATCTCCGTCTCCCCGGTCGTCGGCGCGGTCAGGAAGGTCAGCCCGTCGCCCGTCGCCTCGTAGGAGAGCGTCTCGGTCTTGGCGCAGGGATTGACGCGCAGTTGCCCGTTGGCGTGCAGGTACATCCGGCGCCAGTCGGTGCGCGGGATCGGCCAGTCCTCCTCGGCCCGCTCGACGAAGCGATCCATGTGGCGCACCTGCAGGAGCACCCGCGGCTGGCTCTCCCAGCCGGTGTCGGCGCCCTTCAGGAAGTGCCCGAAGAACCGCTTCTGCAACCTCACCCCGTAGTCGGTGTAGTACTCGGTCCAGTGCTCGATGCCGTGCACCTCCAGCCAGC
>JAPOYM010000137.1 GCA_026706565.1 bacterium | reverse complement strand
GCGCCCCGGTGGTGCCGGAGGAGTAGAGCACGTACAGCGGGTGGTCGAACGGCAGTGCCGCGAAGAGCGACGGCGCACCGCCGGCTGCCGAGGACCCGGCGGCCAGGAAGTCCTCCCACAGCACCGCGCCGGGCACGCCGCCGAGATCCGGGCGGGGATCGAGGAACGGGATGACGACGAGGTGCTCCAGGCTGGGCAGTCGCGAGGCGACGTCTGCGAGGCGCTCGAGGCAGTCGAAGTCCTTGCCCCCGTAGCGGTAGCCGTCGACGGCCACCAGCACGCGGGGGCGGATCTGCCCGAACCGGTCGACCACGCCGTTGGCGCCGAAGTCGGGCGAACACGAGGAGAACACGCCGCCGAGCGCGGCCGTGGCGAGCATCAGCTCGCAGGTCTCGGGGATGTTCGGCAGCCAGGCCGCCACCCGGTCGCCGGCACCGATGCCCGCGCCGCCGAGCGTCCCGGCGATCCGCCCCACGTCGGACTGCAGCTGCGCCCAACTCAACTCGCGCCGCCCGCCTGCCTCGCCGTTGAAGATGATGGCGGGCCCCTCGTCGTGGCGCCGCAGCAGGTTGGCGGCGAAGTTCAGCCGGGCGTCCGGGAAGAACCGCCCGTCGCAGATCGCCGCCCCCGGCTCGAGGACGCGCTCGCCGCGGGTCTCGGCCACGACCTCGCAGAAGTCCCAGGCGGCCGACCAGAACGCCTCGGGTTCGGCTACCGAGAAGGCGTGGAGCTCGGTGTAGCCGGCGAACGGCCCGTGGCCGGCGCGCTCCAAGGCCGAACAGAACGCCGCCAGGTTGGTGGACTCCGCCGCCTGCGGCCGCCAGAGCGGCTCTGCCCGCCGGCCGGGCGTCGTGCTTGGCGGGGATCCGGATTCCATGGCGGGCGCGAGCATTGCACACGGCGCCGCGCCGGCAGGACACGCAGCGGCGGGCGTTGCGGACGCACCCGGGCCGCGCCGGAAGCGACGAGGCGACTATCCGACCCGCGGCGGCACTGTCGGGTCCGCGGGCGAGCGCCGCAGCCGCCGACTGTACGCTCAGCAGCATCGGTCGCCCGCGTGATGAGAGGAGCCGACGTGACCGACACGCCCGCGCGGCCCTTGCGGCCGCCGCGCGCCGCTCTTGGCCCGCAGCGGCGCCGTGCCTCGACCGCCGTGGCCGCCCTGTTCGCCGCGGGCGCGCTGCTCCTCGCGGCTTGCGGCCAGTCGGACCCCGATGCCGCCGCGCCCGAGCCCGCAACGGTGCCTGCACTCGAGCCCGAGCGCCCGCCCGACCCCGCACCGGCACCGGCATCGGCGCCTGAGCCTGCCCCCGAACCGGCGCCCGAGCCCCCGCCGCCCGAACCCCCACGGACGACTCCGCCCGCGCCCGAGCCTCCGCCTCGGCCTCCTGCGCCCCCGCTGCCCGCGCCCGAGCCCCCGCCGTCGCCGCCCCCCCGACCGACGGCAGAGCCGCCCGAACCCCTGCCGCCCGAACCTGTGGAAGAGGAGACCCCTGCCGGCGAGGCGGACTTCTACGACGCGCCCGGCGGCCTGGAGGTGCCGCTGCCCCTGCCTCCGGGTGAGCCGGGGGAGATCATCGACATCGAGGAGTTGGACGTGGGCGAGGACTTCCTGGGCTACCGGATCCTCTACCACTCCCGCTCGATTCGGGGCGACGACATCGCAGTCTCGGGGTTCGTGATGGCCCCGGCCGGCGATCCGCCCGAGGGAGGCTGGCCGCTCGTGGCCTACGCCCACGGGACGACCGGCACGGCCGACATCTGCGCTCCGTCGCACGACGCCGAGGGGTTCATCGCCACCCGCGGCGGCTACCTGGAGGGCTACGCCATCGTGGCCACCGACTACGAGGGCCTCGGCACGCCCGGCCTGCACCCCTACATCGTCGGCGGGAGCGAGGCCCGCAGCATGCTCGACAGCGTGCGCGCCGTGCAGCACCTCGGGGGCGTCACCGTCAGCGAGGAGTTCGTCGTGTGGGGCCACAGCCAGGGGGGCCACGCCGCGCTCCACACGGGCCGGCACTGGCGGGAGTACGCGCCCGAGCTGCAGCTCCTCGGCGTGGCGGCAGGGGCGCCCCCCTCGCAGTTCGCTCTGCTGTACGACGTCCTTCTCGGCGGCCCCTACCAGGGGTATCTGGCCATGGCCTCGGCCGCGTTCGCCGAGGCTTACGACGAGATCGAACTCGGACAGGTCTACACCGACGAGGCCATCGCCCTGATGGAGGTCCTCGAGACGGGCTGCACCCAAGATGTGTTCGACGTGTTCAACCCGCTGAGCGCCGAGGAGATGCTGAAGGTCAAGAGTCCCTTGGGGGTGTCGCCCTGGGACCGCGTCATCATCGAGAACGACGTCAACGGGGCGCCCGTCCCGGCCCCGCTGCTCATCCTGCACGGCAGCGACGACGAGCAGATCCCGGCGGTCAGCAGCCTGTTCCTGCTGGGCCAGCTATGCGTTCAGCCCGGCCAGGGGCCGACGGTCCGCATCGAGTACCCCGGCCACAACCACAGCAGCGTCATCGCCGCTCAGCGGGACGACCTCCTCGACTGGATCGGGGGCCGCTTCGCCGGCGAGCCGGCACCGAGCACCTGCGCCGGCTAGGTGTCGCAACCGGGAACGCTGTCTGTGGAAATCTTGGGGTGGACAGTCCCAGCGATTGTGTATATCGTTCGCGGCCTGTGGAATTGCTAGTTCCCCTCGCGTCTTTCGGTGGCACCTGCCTTCTAGTCGCGCTGTTCGCGTGGTGGTCAGGAGCGTGGCGTTCGGTGCTCGGGGGAGTCCGAGACGACGCGGCGGACCCCAGCAGGGACCCGGAGTCGCTGCTGCGCTCCGCCGACGGGGACTGGATCGAGAACCACGAGTTCTGGGACACCTCCGAGGTCGAGGAGATCGCCCTCTGAGCGGCCGCCCCGGGGCCGCGCTGAGCGCCGCGGACAGTCGGTGGGAAGCCGGAGCGGTTCAGTTCCCGCCGACCGACGCCTCCAAGTCCAGCAGCAGCTCCTTGGCCGCCGTGCCGCCCCCGTAGGGACCGCGGCTGCCGTCGGCGCGGACGACGCGGTGACAGGGGATGACCAGCGCCACCGGATTGGTCGCCATGGCCGTGCCGACGGCCCGGGCGGCGCTGGGACTACCGGCTGCGGCGGCGACCCCCGCGTAGCTGCGGGTGCGCCCGTAGGGGATGGCCGCTGCGACCTCCAGCGCCTTGCGGTAGAAGCCGGTGCTGCCGCGCCAGTCCACAGCGATGCTGAAGTCCCGCAGCCTGCCCGCGAAGTAATCGTCCAGTTGGCGGCGCACGCCGTCGGTGGGCGCGGCGGCGACGACGACCTCCGGAGAGACCGTGGCGGCCATGACGGCGGCCAGGACCTCCACCTCGCCGCTGCCGGCGGTCCCAGGGGGCAGGAAGGTGAGCCGCCGCAGGCCCGCCTCGGTGAGCGCCAACCCCAGCCGGCCGACAGGGCTGTCGGTGTCCCAAACCCAGACCGTCTCGGCGCGCGCTGCCCCGCGCCCGTCGCCCTCGACCGCTCTACCGTTCGAACTGTTTGCCATACGCGGACCCTAACCGGGCGGCGGCGACGTGCGGCGACTCCCGGTACACCGCCTGCCGCCGTGCCGCCGCCGAGGGACGTTCGGCGCGGTCAGGGCCCCCGCGAACTGCGCTGGACGGCCACGTCGGCGACCCAGCGGCCGTCGGTCTCCACCCCACTGAGGGCCTCGATGGCCGCGAGCAGGAACGTGAGGACGTCGCCCGGGGCGGCGGCATCGGGCAACTCGAAGACCAGTCCCCGCCGCGTGTGGTCCTGGCGCACGGCCCACGCCGCCGGCACGTCCACCCCGCGGTCGGCGAGCCGGCGCACCGCGAAGCGGCCGGCAGCGTGAGAGATGCCCAAGGTCCCCGGAACGACGCGCCGGCCGCGCCGGTGCCGCGGCACCCAAGTGGCGAGGGGGACCGCGGGACCCAGCGACGAGAACATCCGCCCCAGCGGCGAGGTCGGCGGACGATCCTCGTCCTCCACCCAGGGCTGCAGGTTCAGCCATCCCCTGCCGTCGCCGCGCGCCGCCAGACCGTCCATGCACGAGAGCACCTCGGCAGTGTCCTCGGAGGTGAACAGGACGCCGGTGTGATCCACAGCCACCGCGCGATGTTGCCACACGAGGCTCCCGGCGCCGGGACGCTCGGCTCGGGCCGGGCCTGCCGGTACGTTACGGTCGCGTGAGGCTGCCGCTGACTCGTCACACCCGCCCCGAGCGGGTGGAGAGCGCCGACCGCTCCGTCGCCGTGAGCCCGCCGGACCTGCAGCCCGCCCGTCCGCTGCGCGTGCTGGCTCTGGCGAAGCAGATCCCCGTCTTCGAGGACATGCGCCTCGGCCCCGACCGCCGGCTGGTGCGCGACGGGCACGTGCTGCACATGAACGACTACTGCCGGCGCGGCGTCGCCCAGGGCCTGCTGGTCGCCCGCGCCAGCGGCGGCACCCTCGGCGTACTGACCCTGGGACCGCCCGCCGCGGACACGGTGTGCCGGGAAGCCGTCGCCTTCGGCGCCGACGCCGGCTTCCATGTGACCGACCCGGCATTCGCCGGCTCCGACACCCTGGCCACCGCCCGGGCGCTGGCCGCCGCGGTGGAACACCTGGGACCCTTCGACTTGATCCTGGCGGGGCGGAACTCCGTGGACGCCGACACCGGCCAAGTGCCCCCGCAGCTGGCCGAACTGCTAGGGCTGCCGTTCGCCTGCGGGGTCCGGCGGCTGCGCCTCACCGGGGAACGGCTGTCGCTGCTCCTCGAGCACAACGACGAGTGGCTGGACGTCGAGTTGGAAATCCCGGCGCTGCTGTCGTGCGCAGAACGGCTGATCGATCCGTGCAAGATCAAGGACCCCGCCGTGTGGGCGGCGGTCGACGGCTCGCGCATACAGACCATCGACGCGTCCGAGTTGGGGCCCGGGCCGTGGGGCGCCGCGGCCAGCCCCACCTCCGTCGGACCGATCTGGACCCTGAAGATCGACCGGCGACGAGAGATCCTGTCCGGCAGCCTTGCCGAGGGGGCCGACCGGGCCATAGCGGTCTTGGACGGTCGCGGGGCGCTGGCGCCCGCCGCTGCCCCGGAAGTGGCCCGCGGCTCCGGGCTGGTCGTCGAGTTGCCGGCGCCCAAGAGCGGCGGCCCTGCCGTCGGCGTGCTCGTCGAGCCGGCCCGCGAGCGGCACGCCCGTGAGCTGCTGGGCGCCGCGGCGCGCCTGGCCGGCGCCGTGGGCGGCCACGTCGTGGCTCTGGGGCCCGCCGCGGACGCCGAACTCGGCGGCTTCGGCGCCGACGCGGTCCGCCGGATCGGCGCCGCCGGTGCGGGACCCGCCGCTGACCCCCACGGCGGGCTCGCCGAGGAGGATGTCGCCGCCGCGGCCGGCGACTGGGCCGAAGGCGCGGCGCCCTGGGCGATCCTGGCGCCGAGCACGGCCTGGGGCCGCGAGGTGGCGTCGCGAGTGGCGGCCCGCCTGGGCGCGGGCCTGACCGGCGACGCCGTGGGGCTCTCCTGTGTGGACGGTCGCCTGATCGCCGAGAAGCCGGCCTTCGGCGGCTACGTGATCGCGGACATCGCCTGCTCCTCGGCGGTGCAGATGGCGACGGTGCGCGCCGGGGTGCTCGGACTGCCCGAGCCGCGCCCGGCGCCGGGGGCGCCCGTGGCCGACGTGACCGTGACGCCGCGGGGGCGTGTGCGAGTGCTGGAGCGCCGGCGGGACGACGACAGCGACCTGCTGGCCCGCGCCGAGGTCGTGATCGGCGTGGGTGTGGGCGTTGCGGTGGCCGACTACGAGCGGCTCCGGGCGGACGCCCGCAAGATCGGCGCCGAACTGTGCGCCACCCGCAGGGTGACCGATGCCGGCGCCATGCCACGGGCCCGCCAAGTGGGCATCACCGGCCACAGCATCTCGCCCCGGCTGTACATCGCCGTCGGCCTGTCGGGCAAGTTCAACCACACCGCCGGCGTGCGCTCGTCAGGGAGCATCGTGGCGGTCAACCCCGATCCGGAGGCGCCGATCTTCGACTGGTGCGACGTGGGGTTCGTGGCCGACTGGCGAGACGTCTTCGACGAGCTGATCCCGCGCCTCGAGGAGGCCCTCAAGGTCTAGCGCGAGGGGCGGCGGCCTGCGGGTACCCTCGCGGCGGCTATGAACCGTCCGAGCCGCCGCGGCGCGCACTACGAGCGGTGGCTGGCGGACTATGCGCGGCGGGCCGTGCGGCCGCCGGTGCCGGCGGCGACGACGGTGCTGCTGCGCCAGGCGCCAGGCGGCGTCCAGACTCTGCTGCTGCGGCGCAACCCGGAACTGCCGGTGATGGGCGGGGTGTGGGTGTTCCCCGGGGGCCGGGTGGATCCCCAGGACCGGGCCGCCGCCGACAACCCCGACGACCGCTACGAGGCAGCGCGCCGCACTGCTGTCCGGGAGACCTCCGAGGAGGCGGGCCTGCGGGTTGACCCGCGCTCGCTGGTGCGCTTCTCGCACTGGACGCCGCCGCCGGACTTCGACCCCCAACTCGCCACCTGGTTCTTCCTGGCGCCGGCCCCGCCGGAGTTCGTGCAGGTGGACGGCCGGGAGATCGCCGAGCACCTGTGGCTGTCGCCGGCCGAGGCGATCCGCCGCCACACCGAGGAGGGCGGCACCTGGTTCCTGCCCCCCACCTTCGTCACCCTGCACGAACTCCAAGGATTCGCCGCCGTCGGCGACGCCCTGGCAGCGGCGCAGCGGCGCGAGCCGGTGTTCTACGACACCCGCCTGGCCACCACGCGCGCCGGCGAGGAGGTGGCGCTCTGGGAAGGCGACGCCGGCTACGAGTCCGCCGACGCGGACCTCGGCGGCCCCCGCCACCGGCTGTGGACGACCGAGGGCCTTCCCTGGCGACTGGAACGCAGCGGCGGCAGCGGGCTCACCTAACATCCCGACCATGAGCGCAACCGCTGCCGACCTCGCGGGCCTGACCGGCGACGAGGTGGCGCAGCGCGTCGCCGACGGCCGCGTCAACGACGTGCCCGACGCTCCGGTGCGCACCCTCGGCGAGATCATCCGGGCGAACGTCATCACCCCCGTCAACGCCATCCTGCTCAGCCTGCTGGTGCTGATCCTGGTGGCCGGGGCGCCGGGGGACGCCCTGTTCGTGGGCGTGGTGGTGTCCAACAGCATCATCGGCATCATCCAGGAGCTGCGGGCGCGGGCGGAACTTCGGCGGCTCGCGGTGCTCTCCGAGCCGCGGGCCCGCGTACGGCGCGACGGCGAGGTCAGCGAGATCGACGTGGGCGGCGTGGTGGCCGACGACCTGCTGGAACTCGCCTCGGGCGACCAGGTAGTGGTGGACGGCACGGTGCTCGCCGCGGTGGGCCTGGAGGTGGACGAGTCGCTCCTGACCGGCGAGTCCGACGCCATCAGCAAGGCGCCGGACGACCGGGTGATGTCCGGCAGCTTCGTGGCCGCCGGCAGCGGCATCTACCGGGCCGAAGGCATCGGGGCCGCCTCCTACGCCGCCGAGCTGAGCGAGGAAGCCCGCCGGTTCTCCCTCGTGGACTCCGAGCTGCGGCGCGGCGTGAACCGGATCCTGCGGGTGCTGGTGTGGCTGATACCCCCGGCGAGCGCCCTGCTGCTGTGGCGGCTGCTGGGCGCCGAGGACCGCTGGCAGGAGGCGTTGCGCGGAACGGTGGGCGCCGCGGTGGCGATGGTGCCCGACGGACTGGTGCTGCTCACCTCGCTGGCGTTCGTGGCCGGCGTGATCGCCCTGGCCCGGCGGCGGGCCCTGGCGAAGGAGCTGGCGGCGGTGGAGTTGCTGGCGCGGGTCGACACCCTCTGCCTGGACAAGACCGGCACCATCACCACCGGGGAGATCTCCTTCGAGTCCCTCGAGCCGATGGGCGGCTGGGACAACGCCGCGGCGACCGACGCCCTGGGAGCGATGGCGGCGTCGGATCCCAGCCCCAACGCAACCACCGCCGCGGTCGCCTCTGCGTGCCCGCCTCCGGTGGACTGGCAGGTCGTGGCGGTGGAGCCCTTCTCCTCGGCCCGCAAGTGGGCTTCGGCAGAGTTCGCCGACCGGGGGCTCTTCTACTTCGGGGCGCCCGACATCCTGCTCGTGCCCTCCGACGGCGAGGCGCGCAGCCGGGTGGAGCACTGGGCCACCGCCGGCCGCCGGGTCCTGCTGCTCAGCCGGGCGAACAACGGCACCAGCGGCGGCGACGGTCTGGCGTCGGACCGCCGCGCTGTGGCGGTCGTGGTGCTGGGTGACACGATCCGCCACGACGCGCCCGAGATCCTGGCCTACTTCCAGGACCAGGGCGTGGACCTGAAGGTCATCTCCGGCGATAACGCCGCCACCGTCTCCGCGGTCGCCCAGCGGGCCGGCGTGCCCGGCGCGGAGGCCTACGTGGACGCCCGTGAACTGCCGACCGAGGCGGCCGAGCTGGGCGCCGCCATGGAGCGCAACGCCGTCTTCGGGAGGGTCACGCCGCACCAGAAGCGCGCCATGGTCGGCGCCCTGCAGGCAGGTGGCCGGACGGTGGCGATGACCGGCGACGGCGTCAACGACGTGCTGGCGCTCAAGGACTCCGACATGGGCATCGCCATGGGATCGGGCAGCGCCGCCAGCCGCGCGGTGGCCGAGCTGGTGGTGCTGGACGACTCCTTCGCCACGCTGCCCCGGGTGGTGGACGAGGGCCGCAAGGTCATCAACAACGTGGAGCGGGTCTCCAACCTGTTCATCGCCAAGGCCGCCTACGCCCTGTTGATCACCGCCGCCATCGGGATCATGGGCGTGTCGTTCCCGTTCCTGCCCCGGCACCTCACCCTCATCGGAACGTTCAGCATCGGCGTGCCCGGCATCTTCCTGGCGCTGGCGCCCAGCACCGAGCTGGTGCGGCCCGGCTTCCTGCAGCGGGTGCTGCGCTTCTCGATTCCGGCGGGGGCCGTGGCCGCAGCCTGCACGATGGTCGTCTACGAGGTCGCCCGGCGGGCGTCGGAGGTCGCGCTGATCGAGGCGCGCACGGTGGCCACCATGACGCTGCTCGGCCTGGGGCTCGCCATCCTCGTCGTCACGAGCCGTCCCCTGCGGCCCTGGAAGATCGCGCTGGCCGGGGTGATGGGCCTGCTCTACGTGGTGGTGATGGTCTCCGGCGGGCTGCGCGACTACTTCGAGCTGGATCTGCCGCCGGCCTGGCTGTGGGGCCCGATGTGGGCGGCGATCGCCGTCGGCGGGGCGGCCATCGTCGCCCTGCCGCGGTTCGTCCACGGCCCCCGCCGGTTCGGGTACCGCCGCTCAGGCAGCACCGGTCCCAGTCCCGAGCAGGTCGGCTCCGAACCAGCGGACCCGCCGACAGCCGCGGGGACCGGCCACGACGCCTGAAATCCTGGCGGTCACCGTGCAGCACCCCGTCCCCGCGGCCACCGGCTCTGCCGGCATGGTCTGCTCCATCGACGGTCGCGCCAGCGAGGCGGGCATCCGCATGCTCGCTGAGGGCGGCAACGCGGTGGACGCGGCGGTGGCCGCCGCCGCCGTGCTGGCCGTGGTGGCACCGAACACCTGCGGCATGGGCGGCGACCTGTTCGCCCTGGTCGGAACAGGCGAGGGTGCGCCGCTGTGCTTGAACGCCTCGGGCCGGGCACCCTCGGGGGCCTCCGCCGAGCGGCTGCGCCTCGAGGGCCACCGGGCGATGCCCCGCCTGCGCCATCCTGCGGCGGTCACCGTTCCGGGCTGCGTGGACGGCTGGCTGGCCCTGCACGCCCGGCTGGGAGCAATGAACCTGCCCGAGGTGCTCGGCGCGGCGCACGCCTTCGCCGCCGACGGGTTCACCGCTTCCGCCGAGCTGGCCGCCGCTGCGGGCGACGTGGCCGGCGCCGACGGCAACACCGACATTCCGGGCGACCTGCGCGCCGACGACGCCGTGCGGCGGCCCGGCTCGGCGCGGGCGCTGGAGGCGATCGCCACCGGCGGGCGGGACGCCTTCTACGGCGGCGAGTTCGGCGACGGCCTGCTGGGGCTCGCCGACGGGCTCTTCAGCCCCGACGACCTGGCGACACCGATGGCCGACTGGGTCGAGCCCGCCACCGTCGAGGCCTGGGGCCACCGGCTCTGGACCGTGCCCCCGAACTCTCAGGGATACCTGATCCTGGCCGCGGCGGCCCTGGCACAGGGGCTCGACCTGCCCGCCGACCCCGATGACGCGGACTGGGCGCACTGGCTGATCGAGGCGGCCCGGGCCGTGGGGTCGTTTCGCCCCGGTGAGCTGTCCGATGCCGCGGACGTGGCCGCGCTGCTGGACCCGGTGCGGATCGACGGCCTGCGCCGGCGCGTGCTGGCGGGCGACACGCCGGTCACCCCGCCCGCCGGCGGCGGCGACACGACCTACCTGTGCGCAGCCGACGACCGGCTCAGCGTCTCGCTCATCCAGTCCAACGCCATGGGCTTCGGCTCGCTGCTGGTCTCGGGCGGCACCGGAATCTTCCTGCACAACCGGGGGCTGGGCTTCAGCCTCGACCCGGCGCACCCGGCGTGCTACGCACCGGGACGGCGCCCGCCCCACACCCTCAGCCCGGCGCTGGCAACCACACTCGACGGCCGGAACCGGGCGGTGCTGGGGACCATGGGCGGGGACGCCCAGCCGCAGGTGGTGCTGCAGATGCTGGCCCGCCTGCTGCACTGCGGCCAGTCCCCGGCCGAGACCCTGGGCGCCGGTCGCTGGGTGCTGCGGGGGCCCGACGCCTTCGCCACCTGGACGCCCCGGTGGCTGCCATCGGTGGCGCTGGAACCCCACGCGCCCGCCGCCTGGACCGACGGGCTGGCGGCACGCGGCCATAACGTCGCCGCCCTCGACGACAACCCGAAGCTCACCGGCCACGCCCATCTCATCGAGGTGTGCCCCGACGGCACGCTCTCGGGCGCCGCCGAGCCTCGCACAGCACTCGCCGCTGCCATCGCCGTCTGAACCCGACGGCTCCTGCGGTCCGCCAGGCAAGCCGCGTCGCAGCCCGCGGGAGCGCAGGGCGGGTCGCTGGGCGGTGGTATCCGACCACCCCCGGAGGTCGGGCGAGCCGGTCACCGGCACTGTGTTGCGGCCCCGTAGCATCGGCTGATGCGCCGGACGGCTCTCGAGAGGATCCCGCCGGAACCCCTGTTCATTCTGGGCTCCACGTCGCAGTTCGTCGGGCAGGCGGTGGCCGTGGACTTGTTCGACGACTTGACGCCGGGCGGCGTGGCGCTGCTGCGCGTCCTCGGCGCCGCGCTCATGATCGTGGCCCTGCGGCGCTCCTGGCAGCGGCGCTGGACGGCGGTCGAGCTGCGCTGGGCCTCAGTCTTCGGCATCGTGCTCGCGGCGATGAACCTGTCGATCTACTACTCGGTGGAGTTGGTGCCGCTCGGCAACGCCGTCTCCATCGAGTTCCTGGGCCCGGTGGCCGTCGCCGCCTTCGGCACGCGGACCCTGCGCTCGTCCGCGGCGCTGGCTCTGGCGGTGGCGGGGGTCGTGGTCTTAGCGGGAGTGGAGACCGGCGGCACGCTGCGGGGCGTGTGGTTCGCCCTGCTGGCGGGCTCGTTCTGGGCGGGCTACATCGTGCTCGGCCACCGTGTGGCGCGGGGCGCGGCCTGGGTGGACGGCCTCGGCGTCGGGATGTTCGTGGGCGCCCTCGCCATCAGCCCGTTCGGCATCCCCCACGTACCGACGGCATTCCGCCAACCGGCGCTCCTGGGCCTCGGCCTTCTCGTCGCGCTGCTCTCGAACGTGGTCCCCTACGGCCTCGACCAGTGGGTGATGCGGCGCATCGACCAGCATCGCTTCGCGCTCTTGCAGGCGCTGGCCCCCGTGACCGCGGCGGTCGTGGGGTTCATCATGCTGTCCCAGGAGCCGAGCGCCCGCGAGATGATCGGCATCGGCCTAGTCATTGTCGCCATCCTGCTCAGCCGCTCCGCCGAACGGACCGCCGCGGCGGCCTGAGCAGGTCGCGCGTCCTCTTGCGCAGTGGCGACGGAGTATCCTGGGCACGACGTCGCCCAACTATGACTAAGGATGACAGCGACTTCCTAGCTCGGCGAGGTCCGGGACGAGCCTGGCCCTTACCCCCGCCGGCCAAGTGCTACGGATTTCCTGATGAAGTGTCCGCGTACTTCCGCAACGCCGACTTCGTCAGCGAACTGGAACTCGAACTGGAGAGGCAGTTCGGCAACCGACTCTTCTATCTCGGGCCGCTCCGCAACTATCCCGAGCGCCAGTACACCTGGCAAGGCGCCCGTCCCAGCGACGTCGGCCGATCGGGCGAGCGCGCGGTCGATGCGTTGCTCGCGTCACGATTGAGGGGCAAGACCAATACCCGGAAGCGAGACAAACGGGGACGGGCCATCCAACGGATCACGCTGGAGGAACACGTCGCCGGGTGGCTGCAAGACTTGGCGACGAGTTCTTCCGTTGGGCATTCGACCACGCGGCCAGCACCAGCCTTCGTACCGTGACGCTGAGGGACAACGAGGATCGGGGTTTCCAAGAGTTTCCCGACGACCCTGCGCTTGCCGGATTCGATCGCGATGATCGCGTCTTCGTGGCCGTGTCCATCGCTGCAGGGGTCTACAACGTCATCCTCAACGCGGTCGACTCCGACTACTACCTCCACAGTGAGAGTCTGCGACGGGCTGGTGTAATCGTCGAGGAACTCTGTCCTAGCGAGCTGAAAGTGTCTGGCGAGATCTGATCGCCGCCAGAGATGCAAACGGGCGCTTCAGGAGTCAGCGGGGAGTGACGACTCCGAGGAGCGCCCCGGTGCGCCTTCCGCCCCGGCCCCGCTGAGCGCGCACCCGCGGCGTGCCGTAGGCTCCCCCCAGGTGCCTCGACGCTCCCTGACCGCGGCGTCACCCCACCCGCCGCGCAGCCGCTGAGGCGACGACAGCCGGCACCTCGCCGGCACCGGCGATCCGCCCCGCGAGGTCGGTGTCACTGATGGGCGGACGAAGCCGGCGGCGCCCGCCGGGGTGTTCAGTCCTCCCCGCGGAGCTCCTTGGGCATCGCCTTGGCTGCGTACTTCCGCCAGTTGTCCCCCAAGGCGTCGATCAACTGCTGCACGAACAGCGGCGACATGTGGATCCGCTGCACGACCACCCCGCCGCGAGGCTCCGCGCCGTCGAAGCCCATCCGCACGAAGTCCAACGTGAACTCATAGGGGCTGTGCGACACCGCTGCGAAATTCGCCCAACAACCGCCCTCCAGTTCCGGCGGCAACCGGATCGACACCTCGCGCCCGCTCTCGCCCTCAACAGCCATGGCGACCTCCCGTCCTCAACCAGCGAACTGCCACAGCATCGCAGACCCGCCCGCCCAACGCCCAACGCCCCACCCCTCCGCCGCACCAGCGCCAGCAACACTTGTTGGGCCGGGTCGGTGAGGCGGGTGCGGCGCGCCACGATGCGCAGGCGGCGTCGTTTGCCGCGTCTGCCGGCGATCACCGCACTCGCCTAGGGCGTCGGGGTCGCTGTCCCAGACCTCGATCTCGGCGCCGTGCTCGACGAGGGTCGTTGCTACGACGCTCCCGATGTCGCCCACCCCGGTCACGACCAGGCGATGGTCCGGACGAAGGCGGCTCATGGCCGCGTCGGCGGCCCGGTCGGCGGACGACCTGCTGTCCACCC